>JAVVYT010000025.1:0-13239 GCA_036650995.1 Clostridia bacterium
TTTTTTAAAGTTTAGCTAGAAACACTTTTGTAAAGTCGGTGACTGCTGTAAAATCCATTTCTTTTTTATAGATGCTTTCTAAATCATCGTGGAAAGAGAAGGCTTTTTTAAGGTAAAAAACGGCGTCATCTATAAGCTCAGACATTAATTTTTTATATAGATTAACTCGGTTTTTAGAGGATTTAAAGTTCACTGTATCGGTAAAACGGGAGGTGTTTATCCTCATATAAGGGTTAGTTGTCATTTTACCTATTCCAATTTTAAGCTCATCTACTACGATAAATTCCTTTTTTAGAGGGTTTAAAGCAGTGCAAAAAGCGGTCACGGTATAGCCATTTTTAATAGCAAAATCGGTGATAACATCTAGCATAAGCGGTAAAATATAGCTGTAACTATCGGATATTTCATAGATATCATTTGCTAGCATTGTGGCATTTGGCAGAAAATCTGTAATGCCATTATGGCTAATTGAGTTAGAAAATCTGATGTTTAAAGAGCCTTTAGCAGTTGTTTTTTTAAAAAGACGTTTGCAAAAACTGCTTAGATATTTTTGAAGTTTGTTTTCAAGCAAAAACGAGTTACAAATATTATCTTTTGCAAGCTCAAGTTCGCCTGCTACTTTTAAAATAGAGTAGGCTTTTTGATATGAAAGTTTCATATCTTCGTTTAATTTGCGGATAGTATCAATGCTTTTTTCAAGGGCTAAGCTGTCCCAAAATGCACCTAAATCAATAATCTCACCACCAGCGCCCGGGGTTATAAGCTCCTGAGAATGAGGCGAAGTGCCATCGAAAAACAAGATTTTTTTATCCTTAATATACACTCCGTCCAGGGAATTTGTATCTGAAGAGCAGTGAATACATTCTACCATAAAGCCTTTATCTAGATAGCTTTTAGCTACTGTTTTCATAAAGGAGCTTTTTCCAGTACCGGGACCACCTTTTATTATGTAAAGATATGAGCTATTCATAAGCTGTTTTTGATGTGTTACAAACCCGTCTTTAGAATTTGCACAGATGAGAGTATCGGTTTTAAGTGGGGAATTTGTCATTTAATAACCATCCTTCCGTAATATAACTTTATACTACATAGTATTAAGGAAAAGAGGTTATTGCTACAAAAAATATAAAGCGATGCCAAAAAAACATCGCTTTATAAAGAAATTTTATTATTTAATGAAATCTTGGATTAGCTCTGTTGCTATTTGGAATGGGTTTATACCAAGTGCGTTTAATGCAAAATAAAGTCCTACAAGAAGTACGCCTGCTATTAGAATTAAGAGAAGGTTAGCTCTTGCATAGTTTTTAAGGGAAACTTTCTTAGTACCGCCAAACGCCCAAACTAGGATAAGAATGAGATAGATTACAGTACCTAATATTGGAATTAAATTAAGGCACATAATGCCCATCCAACCGCCAATAGATACATGCTCTTCGGACTCGTCATAATACTCATACTCTTCGCTTTCTTCTAATATGGTATCCTCGTCCTCGTCATACTTTTCTTCGATTTTCTTCTTTGAAACTCGTTTCATCTTTTCCTTTGGGGTAGGCTCATCTGAGCGGAAGTTTAGAATAGTATCTACCTTTTCATTTACTTTGTCTGAATCTAGTGGACCTTTTTCCGTCTTTTCTTCGATAGCTAAAGGCTTGTCACAAAAAGCACAGATTTTTGCATTCTCTAAGTTTTCATTACCACAGTTTTCACATTTCAATTTTAACAACTCCTTATTATTTTGCCTTTTTTAAATTTATATGGTGTTTTTTGCTTTTAAAAATTAATGTAGTATCTTTTGCTAAAGATTAGATTGTTTTGTTATCTTTAAGTAAAACGTCGTGAGAGCCACCCTCTATAATGCTTGTTGAAGAAACGAGGGTAAGTTTTGCGTTTTGCTGAAGCTGAGGTATTGTAACTACACCGCAGTTGCACATAGTGGAACGAACTTTATTTAAAGTTAAGGTTACGTTATCTTTAAGGCTACCTGCATAAGGAACATAGCTGTCTACTCCCTCTTCAAAAGAAAGCTTGCCATCTCCGCCTATGTCATATCTTTGCCAGTTGCGAGCTCTGTTTGAGCCTTCGCCCCAGTACTCTTTCATATAACTACCATTTATGTTGACTTTGTTTGTAGGGCTTTCATCAAAGCGAGAGAAGTATCTGCCGAGCATAATAAAGTCTGATCCCATTGCAAGGGCTAAGGCTATATGATAATCGTATACAATTCCACCGTCTGAACAGATTGGAATATAGATGCCTGTTTCTTCGTAGTATTCATTACGAGCTTTTGCAACGTCAATGATTGCGGTAGCTTGCCCACGTCCGATACCTTTTTGCTCACGAGTTATACAGATAGAGCCGCCGCCAATTCCGACTTTAATAAAATCAGCACCTGCTTTTGCAAGGTATAAAAAACCTTCTCTGTCTACAACGTTACCGGCACCAACTTTAACAGTATCGCCATAGTTTTCACGGATATAGTCAATCGTTAGCTTTTGCCATTCGGTAAAGCCCTCTGATGAGTCAATGCAAAGAACATCAGCACCTGCCTCAACTAACGCAGGAACACGAGTAGCATAGTCACGGGTGTTGATACCGGCGCCTACAATATAACTCTTGTTTGCATCTAGTAGCTCTAGTGAGTTTTCTTTGTGCGAGTCGTAGTCTTTGCGGAAAACCATATATTTAAGGTGGTTATTATCGTCAATAATCGGTAAAGTGTTTAACTTGTGGTCCCAAATAATGTCATTTGCCTCTTTTAATGAGGTGTTACTAGTACCACAGATAAGCTTATCAAATGGTGTCATAAAATCTTTAACTAGAGTTTGTGGATCCATTCGGCTAATTCTATAATCACGGCTAGTTACAATGCCTAGTAGCTGTCCGTTTGGAGTACCGTCATTGGTAACAGCTACGGTGGAGTGGCCTGTTTTAGCTAGAAGATTTGTAATGTCTTGGAGGGTATTTGAAGGGGTAACGTTTGAGTCACTCGTTACAAAACCTGCTTTATAGCTTTTAACTCTTGTAATCATAGCGGCTTCGGACTCTATTGATTGAGAGCCATAGATAAATGAAATTCCGCCCTCACGAGCTAGGGCAATTGCCATTTCTTCACCAGAAACAGATTGCATAATAGCAGAGGTCAACGGAATATTAATTTTAAGTGGTGGGGTTTGCCCCTTTTTAAATTTTACAATAGGGGTTGATAAATCAACATTATCGGGAGTACAATTTCGATCTGAATAACCGGGAACTAGTAGGTATTCACCGAATGTACGTGCAGGTTCTTTGAAAATATGTGCCATTTAAAAACACTCCGTTTCTTTTTAATAGATAGCTTTTTTTAGCTTTTATCTTTATTTTTGAAATTGTTATAATAATACCATAATATAGAATATAAGTCAACGATTTTAGCGGTATTATCTGTTAAAATGAGGTATTAATATTACAAAAAGGATAGTAATTTTGAAAAAGGTTTATTTCCCTACGCAAAAGTTTGCAAAGATACTTGAAACAGTCGCATCGGTAACGTTTTTTCCGTTTATATAAAGTAGATTTTCAATCGAAATTTCAACCTCGCTTACAACTGCGTCTAAAAATTCATTTGCCTTTGCTGCGTTAATAGCAATGGTTAGCGCCTCGTTTGCTGCAATTAGTGCGTTTTTATGACGGATATTTGTAATTATTTTTTTATCGGTGCTTAGGATATCCCCTTTTAAAAACATCTCTTTTACAAGACTTGCTAGTGTATCTATTCCGCTAGAGGTTTTCGCTGAAATTTTCACTGTGTTTTTAATGTAGTTTGTGATGATGTCAATATCGGTTTTGGTGGGTAGATCGCTTTTGTTTATAAGGGCAATGGCGTTTTTGTCTTTTAAAAACTCTAAAAGTGCAATATCGTCATTAGTTAGTGTTCGGCTACTGTCGATAACGCAAAAGATAACGTCAGAATTGTTGGCGGAATGGTAGGCTTTTTCTATGCCAATTCTCTCGATAATATCGGTGGCATCTCGCACTCCGGCGGTGTCGGATAGGTTAAAGATAATGTCCGATAGCTTAATAGAAACTTCAACTACATCTCGTGTAGTGCCGGCAATATCGGTTACAATGCTACGCTCGTCATTTGCTAAAAGGTTTAAAATAGAGGACTTGCCAACGTTTGGCGTGCCAATTATAGTGGCATTTATCCCGTCTTTTATAATCTGCCCTAAATCATAGGATTTTATAAGGGCTAAAATTTCATCATTTATAGCGGTAAGATTTTCTATAATGGAACTAAGGTCAGTATCTACTATCTCGTCATCAGGATAGTCAATGTAGGCGAAAAACCTAGCTAAAATGAGCGATAGCTTGTCCGCTATCTCGCTTATGTAATCGTCCGATACACCTTTGTGGCTTTTTATAGCTAACGCTGTTTGAAGCCTTGTTTTAGAATCGATTATATCCATTACCGCCTCGGCTTTTGAAAGTGACTGCTTGCCATTTAAAAATGCTCGTTTGGTAAATTCTCCCGGAAGTGCCATCTTAGCACCGTTTTTTATTAAAACTTCAACAATGCTATCGAGAATAAATAAAGAGCCGTGGCAGGAAAATTCTATCATATCCTCACCGCTGTAACTTCTTGGAGCTTTAAAGTATACTATCATACACTCATCAAGCACTCCGACATTATCGGATATAGTTCCTAAATACATCATATTTGGTGTAATTTTTGTGACATCACGATTTTTTGATAATGAAAAAACTTTAGCGGCAATGGTTAAAGCATCTTCTCCGGACATTCTAATAATTCCAATTGCACTGCGTGTTCTTCCTGTTGATATAGCGACAATAGTAGACATTTTATAAAAACTCCCCTTATAGCAATAGTTAAGTACCTTTATTATAAAGAAGATTTAAGATAAATGCAAGGGAAAAAGAAAAAACTGATTTTTAAAAGAAAATTTAAGATAAATGCAAGGTCAAAAAAATAATTTAAGTTATTAATGGCGAAAACAAAGGGTTTTGGCAAGAAAAAACAGTAAAATAATAATCTTTTTAAAAATCTTATTGCAAAGATAAACGTAATATGATAGCATATGAAATAAAGAAAAGAAAATATTTATTATAAAGGGAGACTATACGGTTGAAAAAGAAAACGGTTTTATCACCGGCGCAAGTTATACTTTTTGGCTTTATCGGAGTAATATTAGTAGGGGCAATGCTCCTTATGCTACCTATATCTTCACGTACGGGTGACGTGACATCACCGCTCACTGCATTTTTTACTGCAACTTCTGCTACCTGCGTTACAGGTCTTATCGTTGTGGATACCTTTACGCACTGGTCAGGGTTTGGGCAGGTAATAATCCTCCTTTTAATTCAGATAGGTGGACTTGGAATTATGACAATAGCTAGCCTTTTGTCTTTTTTTCTGCGTCGTAATATATCTTTTAAAGAACGTATGCTAATGTCACAGTCGTTAAGTTTACTTGATATGGCAGGGGTTGTGCGAATTACAAAGCACGCAATAATAGCAACACTTACAATAGAGGCGGCAGGCGCTCTTATCCTATCGGCAAGGTTTATAAAGGACTTTGGTATTTTAGGAGGGATAGCAAAGGGAATTTTCCACTCAGTATCGGCTTTTTGTAATGCGGGATTTGACCTTATGGGGCAGATTGAGCCATTTATTGGAATTACACCATATGTTTCGGATATAACAGTCACCGTTACAATTGGTCTTTTAATTATAATAGGCGGACTTGGCTTTTTTGTGTGGGAGGATATTTATAGAATGCTTACAAAAAAGACAAAGCTTACCCTTTATACAAAGCTTGTGCTTGTAATGACAGGGGCACTTGTAGTTGTGGGAGCTATTTTAATATTTATCTTTGAGCATAACAATCCGGCAACTTTAGGGGGACTAGATACTAAAGGGCAGGTTTTAGGCTCGTTTTTCCAGTCGGTAACACCTCGTACTGCAGGATATAATACCATTTCACAAGCCGGAATGACCTCTGATTCTAAGTTTATTACAGTGTTACTAATGTTCATCGGTGGCTCCTCTGGCTCAACAGCTGGCGGTATTAAAACAGTGACGTTTGGACTTCTTATAATAGCTATTTGGCAGGTGTCAAAAGGTAGACGTCAAATTGTAATTCGTGGCAAGAGTATTAGCAATGAAAATATCCTAAGAGCTACCGCAATTGCCGGCATTGCACTATTTTTAACAGTATCGTCGGCTATGATAATCTATATTGCAGAGGGAGGAGCTGTGTCATTTTCAGAGGCGATTTTTGAAACGTTCTCCGCTTTTGGCACTGTTGGACTAACTCTTGGCATAACTCCTGAACTTTCGGTTATATCTAAGCTTGTGCTAGCAACACTTATGATTATGGGCAGAGTCGGAATATTAACTGTTACCTACTCGATTGTGCTGAAATTTGATAAAACGCAAAATAAGATAAACTACCCTGAGGGCAAAGTGTTAATAGGATAAAAAAATTAGGTTTAAAAAGAAATCATTTTAAAAAAGAAAAATTATTTTAAACAAAGCAGAAAAAAGCATTTTAAAACAAAACAGATAAGAAATATAAAAAAGGGCTACAAGAGGAAAGGGATTTTATTATGAAAACATTTGCAGTTATAGGAATTGGACGATTTGGCTCAAATTTAGCAAAAAAGCTATATGATTTAGGCAACGAGGTACTTGCAATAGACGATAACGAGGATAGAATTAACCATATTTCAGACTATGTAACACACGCTATTGTCGGCGACCCTCAAGACGAGGCGGTTCTTCGTGCAGTTGGCATTAGAAACTTTGACTGTGCTATTGTTGCACTATCTGATGATACGCAAACTAGCATATTAGTTACAATGCTTTTAAAAGAGATGGGTGTTCCATACGTTGTGGCAAAAGCGACTTCTGATATGCATATGAGAGTACTTAAAAAAGTAGGTGCTGATAAGGTGGTATTCCCCGAAAAGGATATGGGTATGAAACTAGCGCAGAGCCTTGCAGTATCAAATATTTTAGACTTTATAGAGATTTCTGATGACTACTCAATAATAGAGGTAAACACTCCAAAACCATGGGTAGGCAAAAGCCTTACACAGCTTAATATAAGAGCTAATTTCGGTGTTACTGTAATGGTTATAAAATACTGTAATAGCGACGTTATCGACGTATCACCAAACCCTGATTATGTACTTACAGAAAATGATGTTTTAGTTATAATCGGCGCCCACGAGGATATTACAAATTTAACAAAATTATAAAAACAAAGAGGTAAATTAATGCTACAAGAAATAACCAGCAAAGACAATGCTATTATAAAAAAAGCGGCATCGCTTCTATCAAAAAAATATCGAGATGAATATAACCTTTTTATTGTAGAGGGAAAAAAGCTGATAGATGATGCTTTAAATGCTGATTTTACTATGAAATATCTTTTTGTAGAAACATCTAAAGTGGCAGAATACAGTAAGTTTATAAAAGAAAATGCCTCAATAGGCACAGAGTGTTTTGATATAACAACTTCACTTTTAAAGAAAATTTCCGATACAGTGTCACCGCAAGGGATAGTGGCAGTATTTTGCAAAAAAGAAACAAGTTACGATATCGAAGAAAAAGGAAGATATATTGCCCTTGAAAACGTATCAAACCCATTAAATGTAGGTGCTATTATAAGGTGCGTTAATGCCTTTAACCTAACAGGAATTATAGTAGACGACATTACAGCGGATTTATTCTCACCCAAGGTTATAAGAGGGAGTATGGGCAGTGTGTTTGGCACTAAGATAGTGAGTATTAATAATATTTCAGATATTTTTGAAATGAGCGCTGCAAAAGATTATAATATCTACTGTACAGCGATAGACAAAGAGGCTACACCACTATCAAAGCTTTCGTTTACCGAGAAAGACATAATAATAATTGGCAACGAGGGAAACGGAGTATCTCTAGATACAATCGAAAAAAGCGATATAAAATTATACATTGAAATGCAAGGAACAGCACAATCTCTAAACGCCTCAGTAGCGACAGGAATAATCTGTTATAAAGCGAAAATGATATAAAGGGGATTTTGATATGGATGAAGAAAAAGAAGAAGTATATTTACTTTGGTTTTTACTTACCAGTGGAACTGCTAGAGTGAGAAATGGTACTATCTGCAAAGCATTTAGTAGTTTTAAAGACATCTACTACAATAAAAAATCTAAGCTCCAAACATTAAAAATTGCCTCAAAATACCTTCTTAAATTTGAGAATAAGGATTTAAGCAAAGCCAGAGAAGTTCTAGAAACGGTAAAGCAAAAGCAGATGCGGATTATCTCTTTTTACGATAATGATTATCCTGCTGAATTAAAAGATATTTCACCAGTGCCGGTTGCACTTTTTATGCTAGGGAAATACAAAGATATTAAAAATTCGCTTAAAATGGCGGTTGTAGGTGCTAGAAAATGTACTGATTATGGCAAAAATACAGCGTACACACTTAGCAGAGAGCTAGCGAGTAAAAATGTAGTTATCGTTAGCGGAATGGCTGAAGGGGTGGACGCACAGGCGCACAAAGGGGCAATAGATGCCGGTGGATATACTATTGCTGTACTTGGTACGGGAGCGGATATTCCATATCCTAATATTAATAAAGACTTGTATGATGAGATTTTAGATAATGGCATAATATTATCAGAGTATTTACCAGGAACACCTCCTGCAAAATATACCTTTCCAGAGAGAAATAGAATAGTTAGCGGACTAGCTAAAGGGATACTAGTTGTCGAGAGTAAACTTCGAGGTGGCTCACTCATTACAGCGACAGCGGCACAGGAACAAAACAGGGAGTTATTTGTTGTTCCGGGACCGATTGACTCACCTGAGAGTTTGGGGGCAAACAGATTAATAAATCAAGGTGGCAAAGCGGTAAGCGATATCTATGATATTATAGAGGACTATATGCCTGAAGTTAAAACTGAGATGGTAACAAAGAGAAAAGACGGTACGGCGCATATGTCTAGGGCGTACTACTCGGATTTAGACCGCAAAGAGCGGGATATAGCGTATAGCGAGCTTGATAGATCGGGTGATCCTTGCGAGTTGGTTTTAAGAGTTGTTTCAAAAACACCGCAATCGATAGATGATATTATTAAAATAACAGGACTTCTAGCCCAACAAGTGTCCTCTTCACTGATGATGTTGCAGGTGCAAGGAAAAGTAATCGGTGTTCCCGGCGGTAGATATAAATCGGCATAAATAAACATTAGAGAGATAGCAAAATTGATAAGCGTAAATTAATGTTTATAGCAAACATTAGAGAGAAATCTAAATAGGCAAAAAATTCATTGATGTTTGTTTGTTTTTTTAAAAAAAAGGAGATAATAAAAATATGAGTAAACTTGTAATTGTGGAAAGTCCGTCTAAAATAAAGACGGTAAAAAAATATCTTGGAAAAGACTTTGAAGTAGCGGCATCGACAGGGCATGTACGTGATTTACCTAAAAGCCGAACTGGAATAGATATAGAGAATGATTTTACGCCAAAATACATTCCAGTAAAAGGCAAAGCAGAGGTTGTACGCAAGATAAAAGCGTTAGCTAAAAAGAGTGAGGCTGTGTACCTAGCGACTGACCCTGATAGAGAGGGCGAGGCTATTGCGTGGCATTTAGCGAATATTTTAAAGCTTGATAACAACGAAAATAACAGAATTACCTTTAATGAAATCACTAAAAAAGCGGTAACTGAAGGGATAAATAACCCTCGTAAAATAAATCAAAATTTAGTTGATGCCCAACAAGCGAGAAGAATTTTAGATAGGCTTGTAGGATATGAACTAAGTCCTTTTTTATGGAAGAAGATTAAAAGAGGGCTATCAGCTGGTAGAGTGCAGTCGGTTGCCACTAAAATCATAGTGGATAGAGAACGTGAAATTGAGAAGTTTGTACCTGTCGAGTTTTGGAACTTAGGTGCAATTTTCGAAAAACAGAAAACTTCCTTTAAAGCAAGATTTTTTGGTGATGAAAAGGGCAAAATAGAGGTAAACAACGAACAAGAGTCGAAAGAAATTTTAGCAAAGCTAGAAAAAGCAGAGTTTGTAATTAAAAGTGTTAAAGAAAGCTCAAAACAGCGTCAACCAGCAGCGCCATTTATCACCTCAACACTTCAGCAAGACGCATCACACAGATACGGAATGACCTCTAAAAACACTATGCGAATAGCACAGAGTTTATACGAGGGTGTGTCGATAAAAGGCAAAGGCTCAGTCGGACTTATAACCTATATGCGTACAGATAGCCTTAGAGTTTCAGACGAGGCTAGAGATGCCGCTAAGGAATATATAACAGGAAATTTTGGCGAGAATTTTTACCCAAAAACACCTCGTGTCTTTAAAAGCAAAAAGAGCGCCCAAGATGCCCACGAGGCGATAAGACCTTCAAATATCGAGCTTACCCCTGATAGCATTAGCGATAGCTTAGCGCCAGAGCAGTATAAAATATATAAAATAATATGGGATAGATTTATAGCAAGTCAGATGGCAGCTAGTATTACAAAAACCCAAACAGCAGAGATTTTGGCAAGCTCATATATCTTTAAAGCCTCGTGCAGTAGTGTTACCTTTGAGGGGTACACAAAGGTGTATAATGAGGCGTCAGAAAATGACGAAAAGCCAATAGATAACAAACTCCCCGAGCTTAAAGCAGGGGATATTGTAAAACTTTTAGAGCTTACATCAGAGCAAAAATTCACTCAGCCACCCTCAAGATTTAACGAGGCGTCGCTAATTAAATACCTAGAGGAAAATGGAATAGGACGTCCTAGTACCTATGCGCCGACAATCTCTACCATAATAGACAGAGGGTATGTTGAAAAAGAGCAAAAACAGCTAAAACCTACCGAGCTAGGGGTTATCACCACCGACTTTATGAGCGAGCATTTTAAGGATATTGTAAACACTAAGTTTACAGCGGATATGGAAGAAAAGCTAGATGAAATTGAGCAGAATGGCAATGGATATGTTCCTGTTTTGCGGGAGTTTTACGATAAATTCAGTAAGGATTTAAAAACAGCCACCGAAAAAACAGAGGGGCAAAAGATTGAAATTCCAATAGAAGTATCAGATGTTATCTGTGAAAAATGTGGTGCTAATATGGTGGTAAAACAGAGTAGATACGGCAAGTTTTTAGCGTGTCCAAACTACCCTGACTGCAAAAACATCAAGAATATAAACCAAGATACAGGAGCTATTTGCCCTAAATGTGGCGGAAATATTATCCTTAAAAAGAGCAAAAAAGGAAAGACATTTTTTAGCTGTGATAACTATCCAAACTGTGATTTTATAACGTGGGACGTGCCTACAAAGGAGCTTTGTCCTAAGTGTGGCAAGGCATTATTCAAGAAAAACTATGGAAAACAAATAGGCTGTAATGCCGAGGGGTGCGACTATTTAATTGACGTAGTTAATAAAAAAGCAAAGGAAGAAAAATAAGAGTTGAAAGCAATTGTTATAGGGGCAGGGCTAGCCGGGTGCGAGAGTGCCTATCAGCTTGCCAAAAGAGGGGTTAAAGTTACCCTTTATGATATGAAACCTCATAAAAAATCACCGGCGCATACTTTAAATACTTTTAGTGAGCTTGTATGCTCAAATTCGCTACGCTCAAATGACCTATCTAATGCGGTAGGACTTTTAAAAGAGGAAATGCGAAAACTTGGCAGTATAATAATGGAGGCAGCCGACAACACAAGCGTTCCGGCAGGTGGTGCGTTAGCGGTTGACCGTGATGAGTTTTCTAAATATGTTACTAATAAAATAAAAGCATTTGAGAATATAACTGTTTGCGATAAGGAAATTACCGAAATTCCACAAGGCGAAAAGGTAATAATAGCGACAGGACCATTAACTTCAGACGGGTTATCTGAAAGCATAGCAAAGCTACTTAAAAATGACTATCTTCACTTTTTTGATGCGGCAGCGCCGATTGTAGAAAAAAGCAGTATTGATTTTGACCTCGCTTACTATGCGGCGAGATACGATAAGGGAGAGGCAGATTATATTAATTGCCCGATGACAAAAAGCGAGTATGACGTTTTTTATAATGAGCTTATAAACGCAAAAGTCGCAGACTTACACGAGTTTGACAAAAAATCAATGCAACTTTTTTCAGGGTGTATGCCGATAGAAGAGATGGCACGAAATGGCGAGCAAACGATGTTATACGGACCTTTAAAGCCAGTAGGACTTACAAACCCAAAGACAAGCACGGGAGATTATGCAGTAGTGCAGTTAAGGCAGGATAACAAAGAGGCGACTCTTTATAATATAGTTGGTTTTCAAACACATCTTAAATTTTCAGAGCAAAAAAGAGTTTTTGGGCTAATTCCGGCACTTAAAAATGCGGAGTTTGTGCGGTATGGGGTAATGCATCGAAACACGTTTTTAGACTCACCAAAGGTACTCACCGATAATTATAATTTAAGTAAAAATAACGATATCTACTTTGCAGGGCAGATTACAGGAGTAGAGGGGTATATTGAATCCGCAAGCTCAGGAATGTTAGCAGGGATTGCCTTAGCTAGGGAATTACTAGGGCAAGAGAAGATAGATTTTGATAGAAACACCGAGATAGGGGCGTTATCAAAATACGTAACAGACAAGACGATAAAGCATTTTCAACCGATGAACGCTAGCTTTGGGATAATGGCACCACCAAGCTATAAAGTGCATAGTAAAAAAGAGAAAAACGAGCATCTTGCAAAACGTTCACTAGAGTTTATAAATAGCATAAAGGATAAAATTTGATATGGAGTATATAGGAACAAAGTTAGAAGAGAAAATTTCAATAAAAAAGCTTTACACAATTCATTATTTTGAGTACAGCAAAAACTATGTTTTCACGGGCGAGGCACACAATTTTTGGGAGATAATGTTTGTAGATAAGGGCGAGGTAATAGTTACCGCAAAGGATAAAACCTACAAGCTAAAAACAGGTGAGATGATTTTTCACGAGCCGAATGAGTTTCATAATATCTCTTCAAATGGTGATGTAGCACCGAATATTGCAATAGTTTCCTTTGAGTGCGGGTCAAAAGCTATGAAGTTTTTTAAAGACAAGGTTATAAATTTAAGCTCATTCGAAAAGCAGATACTATCTAATATTTTAAGAGAGGCAAGAAAAGCGTTTTCCTCTGCTTTAAACGATACTTATTTAGTGCAGATTAAAAAAAGGCCAATAGCACCATTTGGGGCATGTCAGCTGATA
>JAVVYT010000026.1:0-13200 GCA_036650995.1 Clostridia bacterium
ATTAACTGTTATAGAGTTTTATTTTTTGCTATTAACTATTATTTTATAGTTGTATATTTTGTAAATAATAATATTCTTTTAGAGTTTTATTTTTTTGCTATTAGCTATTATTATAAAGCTTTATTTTTTGCTATTAACTATTATTTTAAAGTTTTATATTTTTACTAATACACTTATTACTTTAAAATTTCAATTTCGTTTTCTACGTCCTCATCAACATTGACTTTTGGGTGGTTTTTAAGGTTATCAAGATCATTTATATCGTCTAATTGTTCTGATACATTATTATCACGTGGCATTTTTGCTTTTTTATGAGGAGCGATAATTGCCAAAATAAGAAGTGCTATACAAAAGTCAAAAACAACAACTGAAAGGCTATTCATAATATTTTCATTATCTAAATGATTTGTAACTAGGTTGAAAAATTCTGGAATTACATAAATTGCGGATAAAAACACAGAAATGATACCATAAATAAAGGTGCTTTTATTATTATCTTTTACAAATGCAGTTTTTGCAACTGACAAGAAGAATAAAATAAAGGACGCTAGCATTAACAGTTCAAAAATATGTTCGCTTATATTTGCAACTCCTGTATATCTAAAGAATGTTTCAATAAGAACAGTTAAAAACCATAAAACAGGAGCAAGACTTAACACAAGATTTACATTTTTACTCTGCAAATTTATATCAAAAGCGACTGCAATAACATAAATTAGCAAAAAGACATAAAGGGCTACATATATTATAGTAGCCGGAGTTAGCATTTGCTGCAAACTTTTGCCGGAGCCAAACAGTGCTGCAATACCACAATAGGTTAATGCTACAAATAATAAATACGATGCTAATTTAAAAATCAGATAATGATTTTGCGGTTTTAAAGGAATATCTAGTGTTATATTTCGTTTGCTTATATAAATAAGAGCCAAAGCTAACATTATAACGAAAATAGCCATAAATCCATACAAGAAAATAACAGACTTACTTCCATTTATATAATATCCTGTAACTTTATCAATTGAATATTTAAGCTGAAAAAACCTTGTAAGCATAACGCATAAGGATAAAACCACAGTAGATATAAAAAAGATTAACTGTCTTTTTTTGTTTAATTTATTAGATTTCATATTAATATATCCTTTCAGAACGGTTTTACAAAATTATGCTAAAAACGATTTTATGCTATAAATAAAATTAGAAAAAACAATACCCGGATCTTCAAGCTCTCTATTCCACCTTTTAACCCACTCTAGTGAAATAAAACCTTGATAATCATCGGCTTTTAAAAGTGTTAATGCCTCTTTTATCGGTAAATCTCCTGAGAAAACCATTTTATACTCAAGCTTTCCAGAGCGTACAACTGAATCTTTTATATGCACGTGTGCAATATACTCTTTAAGATTATTATATGTAACCTCTACCGGCTCGTTATAGTTTCGAACAGGGTGCTGAAAATCCCAAATTACCTTTAATTTTGGTGAGTTTACCGCTTTTATTATAGATAAAAGTCTTTCACTCTTAGCATACACGCCATTAGTTTCAATATAAATATCGGGGAATTTATCCTTTGCATAATCGCAAAGAACTATAAGTGCTTTAATAAACTTATCATCATTTGCTAAATCTGAAGGCTCTGGTGATGTTTCACCCATAACACGAACACCTTTAGCATTTAGTTTATCTGCTAAATCTATATAGCTTTTAGCCTCACTTAAATAGTCTTTATCTTCTAAGTGCAAATAGCAGGAAGAGGAAAGACAAGCAATAGTAAGGTCTTTATCTAAAAGAGATTTTTTTGTAGTTTCAATATTTTCGCTATTGAATATTTTGATATCCGGAGCATAAATATCATCGCCTATCCCTCTGATTTCTATTCCGTTATATCCTAAATCTTTAGCAGTTGATAATATTTCTGTCCATTTCCAATCTGGACAGCCTAAAGTTGAAAATGAAAATTTCATAATAATAGCTTCCTTTTTTGTAAATATAGTGTTTATAGGAAAAGTGGTAGCGCAACAGAAGCTATTGCAGTTAAAAGAAATAAGCTTGCAAGTACTAACGCCAAAACTTTTTTGAAGTCTGTCTTTTTATTTTTTTTAGTATTTTTCATATAATTTTCCCCTTTAAAATTTAATACTATAAATATAATATCACAAATTAAAGGGGATTTCAATCTACAATTAATCTTTTACAAAAATATTTAGGTCATAGAATAAATTTAAAACTGTTTTACCCATTACATCGAACGTTTCATTAGCATTTATACTATTAAATACTAGCATTACATCTGTTCCCTGAGCCGATGCTTTAAATGTCATATTATCAAACGGTAGCTTAGAATTTAAAGATTGACTATTTTCATCAGCGGGTAATTTGCGATATTCATATAAATCTTTTTTAATCATATCTGTTATAACTGAAATTTCAGAGAGGTAAATTGTAGCATCGTCTCTTTTAATCGTTAATGTTAATGTGTTATTTATGTTATTATCTCGAATTTCTATAAAATACTGGTGCGTTTCTGTTTTAAAAATGGCACTCGAGATGTTACCATATTCATATCTATCATTTGTAGGGGTAATCATAGTCTTATATCCGTCTATATTAAGTACGTTATTATCGATAGAATATGTTTTATAAAAATAATTGGTATCTGCAATATCTTTTTTAGGAGCATAGCCAAAATACAAGCTAAATTCATTCATTTTAAAATCATCAGGTAGCCAATTTGCATAGCTTTGACTGTTGTTGTCTGTAAGATAATATACTACATCTGCTAATTGAGTTTTATCCTCTTCAGAAATAGCCTGTATGTTTTGAGGTGTTACACTAAGTACGCCTTGCTCTAACATATTATTTCTCTTTAAAATAATTTCACCACGATTGCTTTGTGAGTAGTTTGACACAGTTTTGAAATTTATAAAAGGCATAACAGCAATTACAGCTAAAATACCAAAGACAACGAAAGCTTTGCGGTTATTCTTTTCCTCAAGAAAATTAAAGATAACAGCACAAAAGACGCAAAATACAATAAATACAATTAGAAGATATCTGCTCTCTGTAATGCCATAAGACTTTACACGGAAATAAGTAGCAAGGGCAAGAAGTGCTGTAATTACTACCATAACTTTAGGGAAAAACTTACGATAGAAAACGCATAAATCGTTTTTAATAGGCTCTGTAAGAAGATAGATAACAATACCAACAACGAGATAAATAAGGCTGTAAAAACCAAAATTACTGGTCGGAAAATCCCAAGTAATTAGTAGTTTAGCACCATAACCTAAAAAGATAAGTGTTGTAAGTGTTAAAAGTGGTACGAAGATAAAAGCTACAATTCTTTCAAAATATCTTGCGGTTTTAGTTGCCTTTTCTTCATATACTGTATCAAATTTAGGGAGCAAGCTTAAAAAGAATAATGCTAAAATCAGCAGTGAAAAGATTGCTATATATCCATAAATTTTATTCGGTAGGCTTTGAAAAAGTAGATTTTTAACGATAGCAAAGACAACAGAAATACTAATCCCTATTGCCGCGCTATATAAAAATGAAACTAGTCCTGCTCTAATCGAAACGAAAATCATTTTATCAAAATTGAAGTATTCGCTTTTATGACCCGGTATTAATAAGTATGCAATAACAAGACAGATTAAAACTACAAAAGCTCTTGCAATGCCTAATGTATTACTAGAAAAAAAGTAAAGGAGTGCTACCATACCCAGCGGTAAAACAGAGCCTATAACATACATTATAACTTTATAAGGGCTTAGCTTTTCGTATTTTTCTAGTAGCATACTAGCTATTATATTTAAAATTATTCCTGAAATGGCGGATACTGTAATTTGCAAATAAATAGGTTCTGCAAAATTAAATCCATAGTACATACCAAGTGATACGCAGGATATTAAGCAAAAAACTATTGAAATTGGAAATCGTTTAAACGCCGAAACCAGCCCCGTGAAAGGCTTAGCGAAAGCTCTAGCTACTGTATTCATATAAATTATCATCCTTTAAAAAATTATTCTTACCTTTATATAATACCATATAATCAATTGCTATATAGTTACAATATGGTTAAAGTTTAGTTACAACGACCTTTATCCTGAACTCTCCAGCCGTTAAGCTCCGCTTTGCAAAGGGCTTTGAAGATTTTATTTTTAATATCTTTATGTGTTTGTTGCAGTAATTTTATATGCTCTTTCATTTCTTCCCTTTTAGTGGTACCGTTTGCAGGACAACAGGATTTTACTATTGGTAAATTGTTTCTTTTTGCAGCACCTAAAATTGCTGTTTCTTCCATATATATAAGCGGACGAATAACTGTAATATCCACTCTATCAAGATATGTAACAGGAGCAAAGCATCCAAAACGTCCCTCATAATATAAATTTAGAAAAACTGTTTCTACAACATCGTCAAAATTATGCCCTAAAGCAACTTTATTACAACCAATTTTTTTAGCATACTCATTAATTGCACCACGTCGCATTTTAGCACAGAGTGAGCAAGGGTTGGATTCTTTCCTATAATCAAAGACGATATTTCCAATTTCAGTATCCACAAATTCATGACGAATACCATTATCCTTACAATATTTCTCTATTTCATTTACTCTATCCGTTTCAAAACCCAATTTTAAAGTAATGGCAATAATTTTAAAATCAATGCCGACAAACTTCAAAAGTGAATTAAGCCCGGCTAAAAGCACCATACTATCTTTCCCACCCGATACTCCGACACCAATTATATCACCGTCTTTGATCATATCATAATCGTTTATTGCTCGCCTTAAATAACTTGTTGTCTTTCGCAAATTAATACCCCATTTATTATTTTTATAAAATATGAACTGTAAATCAAAAATCAAAGAGAAAACACGTATATTAAAGAGATTAAGAGCATAATAGGGATATAAATTAAATATAGAGCAATAGACGTGTTGACGATAAAGATAAAAGAACATATAATCTCTAAGGTAACAAAAAGTTACGTATGGTAACAAAAAAATTACATATAAGTAACACTAAGTTACGAGGGTAGTAATTTTTATTACTATAAAGATTAATTAATATAATACTGGAGGAAACGAAAAATGTCAACATTTATGGCTAATGCTCAAAATATTGAGAGAAAATGGCACCTAGTTGATGCTGCCGGTCTTCCACTTGGTAGAGTTGCAACTGCTGTTGCTGTACTACTTAGAGGAAAACACAAGCCAACTTTTACACCACATGTAGATTGTGGAGATTTTGTTGTAATTATTAACGCTGATAAGGTAGTACTTACCGGTAATAAATTAGATCAAAAATTCTTACGTCACCACACAGGATTTGTTGGTGGACTTAAAGAAGTACCTTACCGTGAGCTTATGGAAAAAAATCCTGAGAGGGCTGTTATGAAAGCCGTTAAAGGTATGCTTCCACATAATTCACTTGGAAGTTCAGCACTTACAAGACTTAAAGTATACGCTGGCAGTGAGCATAAACAACAAGCTCAAGGTCCAGAACTTTACGAAATTAAGATAGGAGGCTAACAATATGTATACACCTAAAAAACCTTATTTTTATGGCACAGGCAGAAGAAAAAAATCAGTTGCCAGAGTTAGAATTATAGACGGTACAGGAAAAATCACTATTAACGAACGTGATATTGATGATTTCTTTGGTCTTGAAACATTAAAACTAATCGTAAACCAACCATTTGCTGCTACAAATACTACTGGTAAGTTTGATATTATAGCTAAAGTTATCGGCGGTGGCGTATCAGGTCAAGCAGGCGCTATTCGTCACGGTCTTTCAAGAGCTTTATTGCAAGCTGATCCTGAATATCGTACAGTACTTAAAAAGTCAGGCTTCTTAACTCGTGACCCTCGTATGAAGGAAAGAAAGAAATACGGACTTAAAGGCGCTAGACGTGCTCCTCAGTTCTCAAAAAGATAATTTTCTATATAGAAAATGCTATTTTAAGAGATTATATAGAAAATTACTTTGTGAAGATAATTTCCTATCAAGCTTATATAAAAAGAAGAAATTCTGCGGAAAATATCTTTGTGAAGATAATTTCCTATCAAGAAAGTACAACTTTAAGAGATTGTTCAGAAAATTACTTTGTGAAGATAATTACTTATTATTTAAAAACAAGAGAAATGCTGAATTGCCTATAAAGGTGATATCAGCCTTCTCTTACTTTAAGAATTACTTTTTGAAAATTATTAAAACACAATACAAGATGAAGTTAATATAGTTATTTATATTTGTTTTTTTGCATATATATTTATTAGTATCAAGTTTACTGATGCTAGTTGCAAAGGAGGTAGAAATTATTCTAAATTTTTCAGATTGCTTTAGACGATTTTCTCGAAAACAAAAAGAGACTTTTAAATTTATCAAAAATAGGCAACTTATAATATTTCTTTTTTGCGTTGTAAGTATTTCTATAATTGTTGGTATTGGCTCTTCAATAAATACTCTTGCAGTGTCTATTGACGGAAACCAAACGATACTTAAATCTATTGATGATGATATGGAACGACTTGCAAACAACTCTGGTATTCAGTGGAACTGGCATGACAAGGTTAGTCAGTCAAACGACGGACAGCTCTACAAGCTTAATGTTTCTACTACTTTTTCTGTAAAACTTTTAGTTGACGGCAACGAATATTTAAAATGGGTTACAGGCGGAACAGTTGATGACATTCTCACAGAATATGGTATTATTTTAAACTCCGATGATGGTATGAACTATAAACATGGTGACGCACTATTTTCTGGAATGACAATTGATATTAACAGAGTAAATTTTAAAGAATATACTATGACCGAAGAAATACCTTTTAACACCTCATCACTCGACGTAGTATTACCTCAAGGTAAAAAAGCACCCGACAATATAGCAGGTGTTAATGGTACAAAAACCATTACAAGACGTGATACAGTAGTTGACGGTATTGTAACCGGTAGTCAAATTATAAGTGAAACTATCGACAAGGAACCAATTCATGCAATAAACTATGTTGTTAAGATTGCACCAGAGCCTACTCCTGTTAAAAATCCTTCATTTAGCTTTGATAATCTTATAAATAATAAGACTATCTTTGGTGAAGTTATAGATGTAAACAGTGCTGATTTTAAATACAAAAAAGTGCTTAGATTTATGTCTACTGCTTATAGCGGTGATGCAAACAGTGGTGGTCCTCGTGCGGCAAATGGCGAATGGCTACGTCCTGGAAGCTGCGCTATTGACCCTAGATTTTGTTCAGAGCTTAAAATGGGAGATAGACTATACATCACATCGGCTGACGGCAAATACGTTTATGGCTATGCAACGATAAACGATTATGGTGCTGGCAGAAGAAACGACTGGATAGACTTATTTATTCCAAACGAGGCAGCCTGCAACAATTGGGGCAGACGTGACGTTAATGTTTACGTTTTAAACTAACAAACATTTAAAAATAATTATAAAAAGCATCGACATTCTAAATTTTAGATTTTATCTAGCCTTTAGTTGTCGGTGCTTTAGTTTTTGTTTTTTATCTAAAATTTGAACTTTTTGTAAACTTTAGAGGTATTTGACTATTATTAGAATTTTAGTTTGTAATTATAAATAAATTGTGTTAAACTATATCATAATAAAAGAATGTTGAATTAATAATAATTGAAAAACACTTTTAGTTGGAGGAAAAAAATGAAACGAATTATTGTAGCAGACAGTAGCTGTGATTTAAAAGAAAGCGATTTTACTGGTGAAAAGAATTTTAAATTCAGAATAGCACCACTTACTATAAATGGTCCTGATAATTACGAATTTATTGACACTGAAGATAATGACCCTAAGATATTACTAGATAAAGTATCAGAGGTACACGGAAAATGGAGTTCCTCTTGCCCTTCCCCAAACGCATACTTAACAGCTTTTGAAGATGCTGATGAAGTGTATGTAATTACCATTTCATCTAAGCTTTCAGGCTCATATAACTCTGCAATGAACGCAGGCAAGATGTATCTTGACAAATATCCAAACAAAAAAGTCCATATAATTGACTCTCTATTAGCGGCATCGGGTCTTGCCCTTATTTTTTACAAACTCCGTGATTTAATCGATTCTAATGAATATACTTTTGAGCAGATAACCAAAAAAATCGATAAAATACGTGATGAGTCCTCTGTTTTATTTGTAATACGTTCATTTGACACATTAGTCGGAGCTGGTCGTATGATGAAGATATCCGGAATGATAGTGGCAGCACTCAACATCTGTCCTGTTTGCGGTGATAATGGACAAGGGCAAATTAAAATTTTGGATAAAGTACGTGGAACTGGGAAAGCTATTCGTAGAATGATAGATACTATCGGTGAGAAAATCGATACTTCAGGCAAAACACTTGTAATTTCCCATTGCAACAATTTAAAAGATGCAGAGCTTGTAAAACAAATCTCTTTATCTATCTATAAATTCAAAGAAATTTTAATAATACCTATGAATGGTTTAGCCGCTTTTTACGCAGGCGATCAAGGTATTATCGTAGCATTTTAACTTTATAAAGCTTTATGAGAAAAGGAATTCCAATCTATGTTTACAAAAATCGAACAACAACAACGCACCCTTAAAGTCGCAAATTTATTACAAAAGCAAAACATTTCAGCAGTTATAATCTGCTCTAATGTAAACTTACTATATGTCTTTGGTGAAATATTTAATGGATATGGCATTATTACAGCCACCGGCAAGAATATTTTACTTACAAAGAGTGAAATTAAAAACGCAGTTTATTTTAACAAACCAAAAGAGATAATTGAGATAGCACGTGAAAACGGATTAGAGATAGATAATACCATTTGTTTTGATGATGAATTTATGACTGCTAGTGATTACCTATTTTTATCTAGCTGTTTTAAAGATTATATTATCTCGACAAACACTAAGATTTTTAGGCTAGCTAGAATGATAAAAACCGATTTTGAAGTCGAGCAGATTTTGTTTTCAGCCAAAACTAATGACAGAGTATACAAAGAAATCCCAAATTTTTACAAAAAGCATATGACCGATATCGAACTTCAAGTTGCTATTGAAAGCTATTCACGAAGTTTAGGGCATCTTGGTATTTTTCGTACTTTTGGTGGGAAAATGGAATGTTTTATGGGCTCACTTTTAGCCGGTGATAACGCATCTTCCCCCTCCCCTTTTGATTTTGCACTTGGCGGAAAAGGCTCTAGCGTATCTCTTCCTATCGGTGCTAGTGGCAACGAAATTTTACCAAACCAAACAATTATGGTAGATTTAAGTGGCAATGTAAATGGCTATTTATCGGATATGTCCCGTACATTTTATATCGGCACACTCCCAAACATCGCATATAAAGCCTATGAGGTTTCCGAAGAAATTCATCATAAATGCTGTGAGCTTATGGAAAAGAAAGCACCCTGCTCTGAGCTTTGGAATGTTTCTTTAGAGATAGCAGAAAAAAATAATCTCACCAAATATTTTATGGGCAACAAAAAGCAAGCTAAATTTGTAGGCCACGGTTTAGGTCTTGAAATAAACGAACTTCCTGTTTTAACCGCTAAAGATACTACTCTTTTGCAAAATGGTATGGTTATAGCTTTAGAGCCTAAATTTGCCATTCCTGGTGTTGGAGCTATCGGCAATGAAGATACTTATCTCATCTGCAAAAGTGGTTATATAAGGCTTACAGCCGCCTCACGTGAGCTTATTAAGTTAGATTAATAATTTTAAATAAGTAGCAGAGTTTTTCCTACTATATTTATTAAAAAGCATAATAAAATGCCAACTAAAGTTGGATATATAAAAGAAACGAATGTCCATTTAAGACTTTTAGTTTCTTTTTTTATTGTAAGAAGAGTAGTGGAGCAAGGAAAATGAATTAGAGAAAAAACTATAAAGCAAATACCGGTTAAAACAGTCCAACCATTTTGCATTAAGATAGTTTGAAGAGATGACAGCGACGCCATTTCAACTAAAGTCCCATTAGACATATACGACATTAATATAATAGGAATTACAATTTCATTTGCTGGAAAGCCTAAAATAAAAGCTGTTATTATTACACCATCTAACCCTATTATTCTACCAAACGGGTCTAAAAACTGATTTATATGATGTAAAATACTAGTATCACCGATGATAAAATTAGATAAAAGGTAAATAATAAGTCCTGCAGGGGCTGCTACTATTATTGCACGCATTAGAACATAAAGCGTGCGATCCAAAAACGAGCGAACGAGGATATCCGAGATTTTAGGAGTTCTATATGGAGGTAACTCGAGTGTAAAGGACGATCTTTCGCCTTTAAGAAGTGTTTTAGACAAAATATACGAACAAACAAACGTCATACAAATGCTAAATAGAATTACTAAAGTTAAAAAGAAAGCGGACCATAACCCCTTAACTAAAGAGGTGTTTGCCACCAAAAATATGCTGATAATAGCTATTATACTTGGAAAGCGTCCGTTACAAGGGACAATATTATTAGTAATTATTGCAATTAACCGCTCTCGTGGTGAATCTATTATCCTAGCACCAACAACGCCAACAGCGTTACAGCCAAAGCCCATAGCCATTGTAAGCCCTTGTTTTCCGCAAGCCGAGCATTTATTAAAACCCTTATCTAAATTAAAAGCTATTCGTGGCAGATACCCCAAATCCTCCAAAAATGTAAAGAGTGGAAAGAAAATTGCCATAGGTGGTAGCATTACAGCGATTACCCACGTTAAAACTGTATACACCCCATCAACTAAAACACCGATTATAAAGGGCGGTATTTGTAGCTTTAAAAACATCTCGCAAACTAATGGCTTGATGTTCGCAAATCCAGTAGCTAACAGACTCGACGGGTAATTCGAGCCAACTATTGTAAGCCAAAATATAAGTGAAATTAAAAGCACCATAATAGGGATACCAAATTTTTTACTAGTAACTATTTTATCGACTTTAAGGGCAAAGGTTTCTTTTTTATCTTCTATTTTAACGCAAACATCTGCTATTTCTTCAGCTTTTTTTATCGGTGAAGATATTATATTATCCTCTAGCTGTTGCTTTAAAATGCCGATAGACTCTAAGCTTTTTTGTTTTTCTAAAACTAAATTTAAAAGCTTTTCATCTGTTAAAATTTTACTATCTGCCATTTTTACAAATGCCATATCCCCTATTAGTAATTTTTCTGCTAAGAGATGTTTATTATAGAAATTTGTTTTAATATTTTTTGAAATTTCATCTGTTACTTCGCTAATTTCTTTTTGATATTCTAGTATGTATGGCGTGTCGCTTTTTGGGGTTTTTAGCATTTCATCAATTTTATTTAATAGCTTTTCTAACGTTTTCTTTTTCTTTGCACAAATACCGATAACCGGCACTTTTAAAAGCTTTTCTAGTTTTATTAAGTCAATGGTTATTCCTCTTTTTTTCGCCTCTGAAATTAAATTTACGCAAACTATTACCTTTGATGTTATCGCTAAAATTTGCATTACAAGGTTTAAGTTTCTCTCAAGGCAACAAGCATCACAGACAATTACTGTTAAAAAAGGCTTATCAAAAGCAATAAAATCTCTTGCCACCTCCTCCTCTTTTGAGCTTGCCGACAGTGAATAAGTACCCGGTAAATCGACAAAGGTTATATTTTTTTCTTTATTTCTTGATTTTCCATATGCAAGCTCCACAGTCTTACCGGTCCAGTTGCCTGTATGCTGATTTAGTCCTGTGAGGGCATTGAATACAGTGCTTTTTCCAACGTTAGGGTTGCCGGCTAGTGCTACTATTTTATTTTCTATCTGCAAAATTAAAACCCCTTTACTAAATATTTTATTCTATTTCAATTTCTTTGCAGTCATTAACTCTAATTGCAATTACAGCACCTTTTATTAAAAAAGCTATTGGGTCTTTAAATGGGCTTATAAAAAGTTTTTTAATACTACAACCCTCTATAATCCCTAAATCCATAAGCCTTGTACGCATAGAGCCTTTACTATTTATCTTAGAAACTTTCTTTGTTTCATTTTCATCTATCTCGTTTAACAACATTAAAAGATAACCTCCATAATTCAAGTCACTATTAATATATTCACAAATTTGTTTTTTGTGAAATAGATTTGTTAATCAAATTTATATAAAAAGTGCAAAAACATCTGCCTATTTCTTGACTTTAGATAAAAACTTTGTTATACTAATAGTAGAAAAAAAATAAAACCATCTATTTAATGAATGGCTTTTGGTAAGCACTTTGAGTGCTCTAGCAAAAAAAATAAACTTTAAATTTTAAAGGAGAAAAAAACAATGGACAGTATTACAGTACAAAAGAGAGATACATCTCTTAAAGCAAAACAACTACGCAGAAATGGCATTACACCTTGCGTAATTTGCGGTTCTTCACTTCCAGAATCTATTTCTATTCAGATGGACAAAAATGAAGTTATAAGACTTTTTAAATCAAAACGTGAGGGTAGTCAAGTTCAAATAGTTTTAGATGGCAAGAAAATATCTGCACAGATTAAAGAAAAATCTCGTGACACTATTTCAAATGAAATTACTCATGTAAACTTTCAAGCATTAGACGCTCACCAAAAATCACACAGTATTGCTCACGTTGTACTTCACAACGCTGATAAAGTAAAGGGCGATTTGGAAAAAATGTTGCTTGAAATTCCTTACTCTGCTCTTCCTTCTGATATGATAGATACCATTTCAATCGACCTTGCAAACAGACCAGCTGAAACCACTATTACTGTTGGTGATATAAAAGAGCTTATGACAAAGAAGATTGAATTACTCGTTGAAACCGACAGCATCATAGTTCGTATAAGCGAGAAAAAAGAAGTAATTGAGGACGATGCTGAAAAAGCAGCCGAACCTTCTGCCCCTGAAACTAAACCAACCGAAGCCTAAAACTTTTAACTAAATTTCTAACTAAACCTATTTTTCAAAAGCAAAACTTTTAAGCTTAGCTAAAGGGTTTACCTAAAGCAAAGTTTCTAATAAATCCAAAGCTTCTAATAAATCCAAAGTTTCTAATAAATCCAAAATTTTATGCTTAGCTTTATCTATTTTCAAAACTAAAGTTTATATAAACCAAAGATTTTGTAAAACAAAAAAGTAAATAAACTAAAGGGTTTTCTTAAACTAAAAGCTAAATATGCCAAAGGTTTTGTTAAACTAAAAGTAAAATAAAACAAAAGGGTTTGTAAAACA
>JAVVYT010000027.1:0-13165 GCA_036650995.1 Clostridia bacterium
TATTTTTCGCTACTATTAAGTAGCAATTGGGTCTATGTAAAAGTAAATAGTCAAAGCCTTTGAATATTTACTGCATAGCAAGGTTACTAAGTATTAGCTATTTTAATATTTTATTATCAAGCTTTTTTAAACTTATATCATCAAACTTTTTAAGAGCTTTCGATTATTTTAACATTCATAGTAAATTTAATAGTTCCGCCTATAATGCTATCAACGCACTCCGGGTCATCACCCTCAAGCCAGATAATGACGGTATACTTATCATAGTCATCAGGGGCAAACTCACTTCTTCTAGACTGCATAGCGATAGTAGAGGATACAAAAGGAGTAGTGCCATTTTCTGCGGTTACGTTATCGGTTTTAGCTTTTGCATAGACTGTTGGTTTATCATTTTCATACACTTTAACACGGATAGCGGCATCAATATTTTGAGAGGCATTTTCGATATTAAGGGTATTCTGATAAGTTACAGTAGACTTCCCCGAATTTTTAACATAATAGGTATAAGAGATAAAATTTACGTTGCTATTTTCACCGTCTAGCTCATTTAAGTTATTAGGTAAATCGTTTATAGAGATATTATCAGCACCCGTTAGTGGGTTTGCGGTAAGCCTTGAGATAGGCTTTATAAATTCTCTATTATCTGAAAGTGAAAGTCCTGTTTGGAGCATATCATAACGATTAAGATTTACAGTAAAGCTTCCAGACTGCTGATAGAAATATGCAATTACATAGGTAACTCCTGCGACCAAAGTTAGCCCGGCTGTAGTAATTGCGGCAAGTTTTAGTAACATTGCACGCCTTGTAATGGATTTAGCTGTTCTCTTTAAAGCAAGCTTATTTAATACCCCCAAATTTCATCACCTCTTTCATAAGTATAAATTTTATAAGACCTTTTCTATAAACTTAAGTGGGTAAAACTTCCGCCTGATGAACTCCCCACGGAGTCGGCTCGAGATTTTTTTGCTTTTTGATATTAATATTAATTTCAAGCCTATTACAGTTTTCAACCATACTTTGGGTATTAATGATACTACCAGGGTTTGGTGGAGAGATACTTTTAATTTCAGCCTTAGTAGTTTCATTATAACCATAAAAAACAAAATTTGCAACTGAATACGTTAAATTATTTGATAAATCGAGTAAATTTATCGAAATATTTTCACCGATAGTTAATTTTCCGAATTGTGGGAATAAAAAGTCAACATAAGAGCAGATTGCATTAGAGGCATTATACTCATCACCTGCTTTCTTTTTATTCTGCAAGCTAAAGATAATAGAGGATGTATTTGCATCAAAATTATATTTAGACAATAAGTCACCGCCACAAACTGGGTAGCCGTCATTTTTCCCTGCCACAAATTCAAATGTTCCTAAATAAAGGTCCCAAGATAACTGATGTGCCATACTATTATTACTATTATCCTCAACATTTGATTTAAGTTCTGATGTAGTCTTGCCGACTTTTACATCTTTAAACTCCACTCCTTGATCGTTAGCATATAAAGGAACATCTGCCTTACCTATTATGCTAGAGTCAAAAAATGTATTACTTATAGTTCCGCTATTAATTCCGGCTAAAACATAGCACGGGGCTACTGTTATAAATCTGCCTTCCATAACGGTATAGCAACCATTAAGATAGCCTATGTTTTCACCGACTAAAGCGCCTACTGCGGTGTCTTGCTTTCTTGTAGAGGAGCTTTCATAAACAATATTATTTAAAGCGGAAGAGCGGATATAACAGCCTGTAATTCTTCCTTTATTAATAGCTGAAATACCGCCGGCTTTTGCTTTTTTACCAACGGACGGATCGGAGATATTCATTGTACCGATTGAGTAACAGTTTTGAATAACGCCATTATTTTTAGTGGATACAAGCCCTGCTAGTAAATCTGAATTTGCACCCTGAACTGATGCGGATTGATTTTTAAGTCCTACTTGACGCACTTTTCCTTTTTCACCAATTGTTCCGAAAAGACCCGTCGAAGTGGCTACCTGACTTAAATTTGAAATTTCATAAGAGTCACCATCAAAGTTACCATTAAATGGTTTAGCATCGGTACCAATAGACGTAAAGGCTACTGATTGCAGATTGATATTTGACGTTAGCTTAAAATATTTATCGGTTGTATCGTTATTTGAAACATATGCTCTAAAGCTTTCAAGGTCGGCAGCTGTTGCGATTAAAAATGGTTTTCCCGCAGTGCCTAACTGATCCCCTACATTCCACTCATTAACTGTTTTATGCACAGAATCAGGGTCAATAGCCTCAAAGTTTTCAAAGGTGAATTTATATTTTACTGAAAGTAGCACTTCAATAAAGAAGTTAAAATCTCTTTTTATCTCCTTGCCATTTACAGTAACGAAGATAGAAACGTAGGTAGCACCTTTATTCTTTGGGTTTAGAACATTTATTTTACCATTTGGCACAAGGTCAAACGATCCACTACTTATAAACGCAGAGTTTTCGCTTATCTTTACATTATATCTAATATCATTTTCTGTTTTATAGGTACCATTTATAGGAAGTTGTACTCTTAAAATTTCATTATACTTACCGATACCGATAGGTCCTATATAGTCAACCGCCAATGCTGAAACGTATGAAGAGATAACGCAGTTATCATTATTTATTATAGAGAGTGCCTTAATTCGTGGGTAGTAGTCTGCTGTTAGAATAAAGGTATCGTTTATATTAAGGGCTTTAAGCTCATTTGTATTTTTGCCAATACCATTTGAATAGACTTCAATATTAATCTGTTTATCATAATAAGAATTAGTAACAGTTCCACTAGATATAGGCTGTATATTAAGTGAGTTTAAAATTAAAGCTGCGTTATAGCAATTAGCAATACTACCAGTGTTTTGCCCTGCAATTCCCGACAATACTTGAGTAGAGTTTGGTGCAATGCCTTGCAAAATACCTGTATTGTAGCTGTTTTGCACTACACCTTGGTTTTTGCCGACTATACCGCCTAAAACTGTAACTCCGCTATTAAGTCCTGAGATAGCGCCCATATTATAGCAACCGTCCAAAACTCCACCGCTACTCACTTCACCGACTAAACCGCCTACTGTTACATTAGTGTAGTTTCCGTCTTTAAAGGTAATATCCGATGTGTTATAGCAGTTAATAACCTTACCAGTAGAGGATATTCTACTAGATAAAAGTCCTATTACAGAATTTGAAAGAGGGTCTTTAATGGTAGAGTTTTGAAAGCCTACGTTTTTAACAGTACCGGCTAAGTCCGAAAACAAGCCAACGTTTGTTGCAAAGTTATTAATTACATAGCCATGCCCGTCTAGAGTTCCTACAAAGGTGTTATTTACTGCCTCGATAGGAGTTTGAAGAACAGATAAGTCAATATCGTTTAGTAGGTGGAAAGTTGCATTTTTAAATCCTGCCGGGAGTGGCTTATGCTCATGCCCTGTCGGCTGTTTATCGTTTATCAAAAGTGCAAACTCTTGGAGTTCGTACGCATTTGAGATATTATAACTACCGTCCGGATTTGTAATCTCAACCCAACATTTAAGGTCCATATAAACATCACGATAATTTTGTGCATCGGTATTATTTTGGATCTGCACTATACTTTTACCGGAAGAGGTTTTTGATAATTTATTCCCTGCTATTGTATAGTCGCCATTAAAGTCAGAGGGTTTAGTAGGTTTTACTATTTTATAGCCTGTATTTTTAACTTCGCCTGAGGTTACCGATTTAGAGTGTGCTATGAAAAATATCGGCACAGCAGAGGTATCATCAGATACGAAATTTTTAATTCTCGGGTAAAAGCCTGCTTTATAGTAAAAGGTGTTATTAGACGCATTAGGGAAATTATTATCAAGTCCTATCGGTTTTACACCGTCTGTAATTGTAGTTAGAGCGGAGGTTTCGGCATTTATCATACTTCCGCTACTGCTACCCTCGCCAATAGCTTTTATGTTTCCAGTGGCTCCTGTGTCTGAATGAACACCGATTAGATTAAGAGAATTTGTAGCTTTGCCTGCCACTGCACCGAATTTATTTAGTCCACCGTCTATATAGCCTGCTACATAACTTCTTTTAATAGTAGAAATACTCTCAGCATTTCCTATAAATCCGCCGGCATATGCCTCATTGGTATTTTTTAGCGGTAGTACATTTCCTGTAAAGAAAGAGTTTGATATAGAAAGATTATTATCGGTAGCGTACCCTACAAAACCACCCATAAATAGCTTTTCTGTACTAGAAGTTGTAATGGTAGAAGAAGAAAAACAAGAATCGATTTTTACATTTGCCATAGCTTTTCCGACAAAACTACCAATAGCAGGGTTTGTCTGCATTTTACCATTATATTCAAACTTCGAGGATACTATTCCTAAATTTTTAATCGATGCTACAAGATTATCCTTCTCGTAATCGGTAAGGGCGGGGTCAACTGCCCCTGTGTATGGCTCAAACTGTGCTACGCCAAATAGACCAACATATGGAGTTGACTGAATTTTCAAGTTTGAAATAGTATGATAATTACCATTAAAGTAATTTTTATATGGCTTTGCGGTAGTGCCTATTACTGGGAAGTTTGCATAGGCATCGGCATTTATATCTCTACCTAATTTTATAGTAGCATTCCCGAGCGCACCTGTCATTTGATTTTTGTTTCCGTCAATTGCCACTCCGGCGGTTAAAAGTGATAATCCTGCTAAAGAGTCGGCGGTGTAAAGAGTAAAACTATTACTTCCGTCTATCCCATCTCCGTTTGGATTTGCAATTGCATATGAAAAGTCCGTAAGCCCTGTGCTATCGATATTCGGCAGATACTCCATAATCTTTTTGTGTATGCTAACCTCGCCCTGTGAGTTTACTGTAACTTTAGCCTTTACTGTATCATTTCCGGTGGAAACTGCTCTTTTACCACTTGTTGTAAGTTTTATATTAGCATTTGTAGTTTCTAGAGAGGCACCGACTGCCAAAACAAACGTTGATGAAACACCATTTTTAGCATTAGCATAGTAAACAGCGATTGAATTTAAAGCTACTGTTGAAAGTGCGTCGGCTTTTATTGCAGAGTTTCCATACTGATTTACGTCCGCTGAATTTATAGAAGTTGAATATGGATAGCAATCCGCCTTATTTATAAATCCTGAAACATTAAGATTTGCCATATCCTTTGTGGATTTCTGCGCTCCGCTATTACCACCATTATAACTGTTTTTTGAGTTGTCTGAATAGCTACTATTTACTGTTGCTTCAGCATTAAAACTATAGCTATACACTATGCCCGCTCTGGCTGTAATATTATCGATCTTTCCACCAAAAAAGCAATTAGAAATATTTGCATTTTGAGCAGAAACACTTCCTATAATTCCTCCAACATACTCACCTGATATCCCTCCTATGGTCGAAAAATCAGTAGTTGAAGTAATTTTATTTACTTTTGTTACGGTAAATTTACTATTACCATTTAGCTGAGCGCATAACGAGCCTGAAATAGTAGCATTATCTATTTTACCTGAGGTAAAGCAGTCATTAATTGCAAAATTATTTACAGTATTTGTAATCTGAGCTGCAATGCTACCACCATAAATAGTATTTATTTTAGGAGTTCCTGTTATATTAGCGTATGATATCACTCTATTTATTGATTTATTAGTAGTAGAATTTGAAAATTCTCCTGCAACACCACCAAGAAAAATACTAGGCGAATTATTGAATATTACGGCACTTTCTTTAAAAGTAACATTAACTGCTGAATAGATATCGTTAAATTCTAGATGATTTTTAACAGTTCCTGCAACACCACCTAAGTAAACTGAAGACCTATTATAATTACTCGCTTTAGAGTTTAGGGTTACATCACCTTTTACAGTAATATTATTAATGGCCGAGTTTTCAATTGAGCCTGCTAAAATGCCGGCTTTGTATAAAGAAGTGGATTGATTTAAATTTCTAGCTGTTATAGTAACCTTTGCGTTTTCTATCGAAAGATTTTTGATGTAACCGCCTTTTACTGTACCGAAAAAGCCCTGCTCAGTTTTATCTGTAACAGAAATTGTCATATTCTTTATCGTTTTATTATTTCCGTCAAAATTACTGCTAAACGATATAAGACCCGTTGCAATTGGTTTCCAATTTGGAGTAGCAGATAAATCATACACTCCGTCGGGTTTTGTCAATTTATAATAGATATTACCTTTATCCTTATCCGCATTTATATAATCTCTAAACTGAGCTAAAATATTTTCATCAGGAATTTCATAAGGACTATCTTTAGTGCCATTGCCTATTTCAAAAATTGGTTTTATAAGCTTTACTATAACCGAAACTCCAGTTGGATAGGTGATAGTAAAAGAAACCTCTCCTCTAGTATCGTTTCCGGGGATTGGTGAATAAAGATCGCCTGCATTTTGAAATCCTATATTTGCAATTCCTGTATTTGTTATCTTAAGATTTTCAGGATTATTAAGGATAAATTCTGTCTTTACATTATATGCGTGAAGATTTGCTTTTAAATCAAACATTATTCTTGTAGCAGTATCTTGATTGACAGCATTTGATGCCGTACTTAACTGAGGATAAAATCCCGCTTTTGCTACAAACGCAGACCCTAAAGCTGGTTGCTTTAATGCAAGCTCTGCTGTTGTAACCGCAGTAGATGCAGTAATATCTGTGCCTTGAGTGGTGGCAAGTAATGCTCCTACTAACTGTTTATCAAAAAAGCAGTTTGTAAATGAGCCTGAGTTTCCCGAAAGACCTCCTGCTTTACCATCACTATTAATTTGTCCTGAAAAATAACAACTTGAAACATTAGCAGAACTAGCTCCGACAAGTCCCCCTGCTGATGCATTTATAAGATATCCATTTATATTCCCTAACACATATGACGCTGTAATTGTGCCTTTATTTGCATTTCCGCATAGCCCACCGACATTTCCTGTACCATTTACAACACCATTAAAGAAGGAATTTACAATAGAAGATTTATCATTTTTAAAACCGCCTACAAGCCCACCAACAGCAGCACCTCTAGTAGCCTCTCCGATAGTTGCCGAGGCATTCGAGCTACTTACAGTAGAGTTATCTAAAAGTCCCACAATAGAGCCTATATTGCCTTTACCTACTACTGCTCCGACAAACGAAAGGTTTTTCATTTCAGATGTGTTAGTAGCAACTCCGACAATACCACCTGCTCCTGTTCCATCTGAGCCATTTGATGAAGATACACTTCCTTTAACAGACGAATTTATAATCTGACTATTAATGGAGTTTCCAACTAGAATTCCTATTCCGTCTCCGTCACTCAAAATATTAGCACCTGTAATATTCATATTTTGAATTATTGAATTTTGAATATTACCAAAAAGTCCTGTGTTGCCTGTTGGAGAATCGATTTTCATTCCGGTAATTAGCTTATTATTACCATCAAAATAGCCGACATAAGGAACATCATTACTACTAATTATTGCATCAGTAAAGGAATATCCTGCTAATGAATAATCTGTTGTAGAGGTAAGCTTTGCTGACATTCCAACAAACCCCATATTATTATTTATAACTTTACCAAAATTTATTAAATCATTTACCGATGCTATTTGATATGCTGAGTTTGCTCCATTAAAATACTGTAATCCATTACCTTGTGCAATAGTTTTTTTACAAATTCTTTTTTCACTAAAAACTATATACTCTATGCTTTCTAATGTAAATTTAATAGTGGTTGATAACTTTTCGTCCTCTGCTGTCATTGTATAGGCACCTGAAGGAATTATAGCATCGCCTTTTTTCCATTCCTCATTTGCTGTAATAGCATTTGGAAGAGCAATAGTCGCTAATAGCGTAACACTGCCATTTGTAACACTACGTGAATGGTCATTATTTATAAAAGCAATATGTCTTGAAGTTGAAATTTTTGAATAGGCTTTCGCTAAACTAGTAAATTTACTAGTTCCAGTTAAATCATCAACCCATTTAAGCGAAGGGTAGCTATCTGCTGTAATATTCCATTTTGTAGGCGAAAGACTTGCCACATTTGCCGAGGTATTAAAATCAGCAAAGCTTTTTGCAAGTTTTTCACTACTGTTATTTCTATTAGAAACATCATGTATGGTAGCCCACGCAGGTGAGTTTTGATAATCGTAATATGGTAATGATGCGTCATTTGGAGGGTCGTTATTCATAATTGATGATAAAGACACCGACCACGGATTTAATAAAAAACCTGAAAAATAACTGCTTTTAAACATATTAGGATTTGATGCAGAAAATCCTGAAAATCCTCCACTTTTCTCCGATTTTGAAGAAGAAATAGATTTTGCATCTATCGTTACGTTACTATATGAATTTAATATATAACCATCTGCACTTCCCCAGTTGGTGTTTATTCTTCCATAAATACCACCTATTGCAGTATCATTATATGTACTCGAAATCTTTCCGCAAATATTACCGGTTGAAAACGATTCTTCTGTTTTTGCACTAATATTATCTTTAATTGTCTGAGCGCTACCTACTATGCCACCTATATTTGCATATGAATCAGCCGCTGTTCCACTTGTATTTATATCGACATTTGCAATACATTTAAGGATAGCCACATCAGCATTAGTCATTCCTAAAATTCCGCCGAAACCTCCATAAAAGCTCTTTGGATAAAGACTATTATTTCTTTCATATGATTTTGTATTTATCGTAACTTTTGTTGTTGCTATATTATTAGTAAGATTAATTTTAGTTGCAGTATCTGGCAAAACTATACCAGAACCACCAACTATGCCACCAACTCCGACGCCATCAGCAGAATAATTCGCTGTGAGTTTTACCGATGAGATATTATTTAAAATATTTATACCGATATTATTTGTAATGCCGACTATTCCGCCAAAAAACGTATTTATACCGATATATCCAAACTCTGTTTTATTGTTTTTTACATTATAAACTATATTTGTATCGTTATCTTGTAGAGTAGAATTTACATTAAGACTACCAACAATTCCGCCTAAACCTTTACCTTGTTCAGTTGCGTTTTTGTTGCCAGTTTCAGCAGGTGATTTTACATTCACCATTTTATTTTCAAGTTCTATTGTTCCGTCAACTTTGCAGTTTTGGATTTTTATATTTTCCGCACTTCCTATAATTCCGCCAAGTGTTGCATGATCTTTATCTTCCATTACTGTTTTCAAGAAAAAGTCTGACGAGTTTGCTATTGGAATAGTATTTTTAACACTGCAGTTTGAAATTGCGATATTATTGACATTAAAAATTCCAGTACCAACAACTGCTCCAATATTTGCAGCAACGTTTGTAGATTTAGCTTGCACACGATTTAAAACTAAATTTTTAATAGAGCCACTAGCAGAAAAATCAACATTCCCAAAAAGACCAAAATTTGCTCTTGCGTTATCGTCTGCTGTACACCATGCTGAAAGATTAGAAACTTCTATATTATTTCCGTCAAAACTACCTTTAAATGAGTTTACAGCTGCGTTTCCGATTGGCATCCAACCTTTATTTTCGCCTATTTGACTGATTTTAGGGCTAAAAACCTCTTCAGTATCATTCCAGTAAAAAGCTCCGCCATAATTTATAAGGTCAATAACGTTATCATTTACCGCTACCCCTCTTGACATTAATTTAATAAATTTTCCGTTAAAGTCTGATTTTGCAATGCCAAAAGTAGAGTTTACTGTACCATTTACAATTCTAGATAAAGCGGCGAGTTCATCTCCGTGTTTTATAAGATATGGTGAGCTTTCGGTTCCTACTCCAGATGTATACCAATTATAATCATCAATTTGTTCACTGCCATTTATTAAATTTTGATTTGATGAAGTTTCAACAATGTTTGGAAGAACAGGAGGAGTAACGGCTGCGGCTAAAACTTTAGAGCTACTACTAATACCAAACGCCACACTATTTACAAGACAGGTCACCACCAAAGAAAGAGCAACTAAGCTTTTAAAAGAGAAGATATTATTTTTACCCATAGAAAAAACAAGCTTTATTTTTGCAAATAAAAGTGATGTTTTTTTATAAATAAATGATTTATCTCTCATTACTATTCCTTTCTTTTTGATAACAATTTATCTTGATTTTTCTATCTTATATCCATTTTTATCTTAATGTATTTTTATCTTATATATCTATCTTTTTTAAATTTACCAAAATATTTACCAGTTAATAAATCGGCAAAATCGACTACCTTATTATATTCCTCTTCTTTTTTAATTTCGTCAATTAAAATTTTTATCTTTAAAGTATTTAGCATTTCGGTAATGCCTTTAACATAAAGCTGTTGTTTTGCGTCACCAAAGATACAATGGGTTAAAAATCTATCAAAGCGAACAATATCAACTGGTGCGTTTATAATTTCAGATGTAGGAAAGCCCTCACAGCCAAAATTTGCCAAGATGATTTTAACGCCTTTTTCTCTTAGCTTATTTATATTTTCATAAACATTTTTATTTTTATCAAAGAAGGTATCAGGCTCTATTGAAAAGGCAAATCTTTCAGTATCCTTAGCTTTTGCAATGAAAGTATCGATAAGTTTTAAATCTATCATAACTTTAAGCGGTGCTTTTATTATAAGGTATTTAAAGTTCATATGACGGTTTTCAAGTCTATCTATTATTTTAAAGCAGTCATTATACGTCCACTCAAAAATCTGCTTACTTTGAACAGTCTTATTTGAGATTGGCATATAGATTTCAGGTACCAAAACGCCAAGGTTTTTATCCAGAATACGAACTTCGGTTTCATAGGCTATTGGAATATTTTTTTCTATGTCAAAAATAGTGCCAAGATATGTTTCCATAATACGTCTCCTTTATTTTATTAGATACGAAAACCTAGCTACAAACTAAAAAATGTAGCTATGAAAATGCAGATATATGTGGCCTTTTTAAACTATTTATCTAGCCACATCTATCCTTTAGATTAATTTATTTTCAAATTTTTATCTATAAATTTATACAACAAAATAATTGTACAAATTTATTATACAATAGAAATACCTATTTTGCAACTTTTTTACTGAACTCACTCTGTTTTATCATAAAAAGTAATAATTAGTTAATAATATCGCTAGCGTTTCCCATTTTTTCTGTAAATAGCGTGTATTTATTCCTGCCATTTTGCTTTGATAGATAAAGAGCAGTATCTGAATTTCTATATAACTCATCATAAGTAACTCCACTATAAGGATAAAAAGAGATACCAATGCTCACTGATACATAAAGTTTTACATTATTATTTTCATAAGAAGAGCTAAGTTTTTTGCAAAGCTCATCGGCTTTATTTATAGCGCCATTTTCACTTCCTACATTTTCCATAAAAACGACAAATTCATCTCCGCCTATTCTGCCCACTATATCCATTTTACGAAATAAATCGTGAATTTTGCCTGCTATTTTTTTGATTACATAATCACCGAAAGCGTGTCCGCCCATATCGTTTATCTATTTAAAACGGTCAATATCTATTATAAAAAATGCGTGATTAGATAATTTTGCTTCAGAGCTTTCAAGAAAAGCTGTGATATATTCTCTTGTAGATTCTTTATTAAAACAGTCTGTTAATAAATCATGCTCCGCTTTATAGATAAGCTCTAGCTCATTTTTTTTATCTTCGTTAATATCATCAATAAAAGCATACCCTACAAGGCTATTAGTTTCCACCTCTTCATATAAATGAAGTGTTGATTTTACCCAGATAAATTCACCATTTTCATTTGGTCTTCTATAACAACACTCGATATTAGTTTCGCCCATTTTATAACTTGCAATAACATTTTTTCGGCTATATTTTTCTAGATACACCTTAGCATCATCAGGATAGATTACATCTTTACAAAAAGTATTTATATTTTCATCATAGCTCTCACAAAAATCTATTCCATAAAGCTCTTTTATTTTGTCTTCGCCTTTTATTATTTTATTTTGCGTAAAGTTCACTTCGTACATAAATAAAACAGTTGAGATTACAGCGTTATAGCGTTTTTTCTCCTCTACCTCACGAAGTTTTGAGTTGTTTATATTTATAATGTATGTTCTTATATTAATTTCATTAGTTATTGTGTCTTTTATTATATTTACTGTTTTATGAAACCATTCATACTTTCCGTCTTTGCATTTTTTTCTATACTCAAGTGTAATCTGACGATTGCCATTTTCATAAGAATTTATAATATACTCTCTTGACATTTTATGAGCAAATTTCCCTCTAAAGGTATTTTCTATAACATACTCGCAGAAAAACTCTACTAATTTAGAAAAGCTTATATCTATCGGGATATTAAATTCCTTTGCAAAATCGTTATCAAGATATAGCACTTCATTTTTGGTAATATTCGCCTCGTATGTTAAAATCTTGTTGAAATTCATAGTATTGCCATACTCTTTTTCTTTTTCTATCATACGAAACTCTGTTACATCTTTTATAATACCAACTGCTTTTTGCTCGCTTTTATCTTCACTTGGCAGTCTAACTAATGTCACATCAAAGGCATTTTCCTCATTATCTACATTCTCAACATAGATACTACAAAAAGCCATATTATCACCGTCTTTTACCTTTGTAAACATATCTTTAAATTCCTGCTCGTGGATATTAGCTAGCAGTCCATTTCTAATAACTGATGTTGTGACATTGCTAACTAGTTTTTGTATTCCTAAATAATCCGCTGTTTTTTGAGATAATACTACCTCGTCTTTTAAAATATCATACTCAAAAACACTGATATTAGAATACTTTAAAGCAAGCTCATATCTTTTTATTTTATTTTTTAATAAAGTTTCATCTTCAATTGTCATCTATACTACTCCTTTTTAAAATTAATGTTTAAAACCTAAAAAACTTATTCTGCGAATTATATGCGAAAAAAACTTAATGTAGCACATAAAAAAATCTGTGATACATATAAACATATTATACTCTATAAAGTGGCAGTTAAGAAGAAAGCTCTTATATTACCCTAAAAACAGTATGCTACCACTCTTTAAAAACTATAATATCAATCAGCCTCTAGAATATTTAAAAAGGCATCAATTGGCATAGGTTTTGCGTAATAATACCCCTGCGCCATATCACAGCCGATACTTTTTAGAAATTCTACATGTTCTTTTGTTTCTACTCCCTCTGCAATTGTAGTTAGTGAAAGTAGTTTTGCCATCTGCACCAAACTTT
>JAVVYT010000028.1:0-4461 GCA_036650995.1 Clostridia bacterium
ACTTGCAAATCATTTTGAAAAGCAAGAGACGTTAACATTAAGTTAACGTCTCTTTTCTATTTAGTATATTTATTAATGAATTTAGATAATAGTGTTACATTTATAGTGTTCCATAAAGTCTTGCTGCAACATCACCAATACCAGGTAATAAATAACCATTAGTATCGAATTTATTATCTATCTCAGCTATATAAATATTTACATCAGGATGATTTTCTTGAATAGCCTTTAGTGCAATTTCAGAAGAAATAAGAGATATTAGTGTTATGTTTTTAACATTATAGTTCTTTATAAACTGAATAGCTACATTTACTTTATCTCCGGAGGATATCAAAGGTTCAAGTAAAAAGACGTCTCTTTCAGAAATATCGCTTGGTAGCTTGCAATAGTATTCAACTGTAGAATTCGAAAATCTATCTCTATATAGCCCAATGTGACCTATTTTAGCTGAAGGTATAAGTTTTTGAACTCCTTGACACATTTCTAAACCAGACCTTAATATTGGAACCAAAGTTAATTTTTTGCCTTTAATTTCATCACATTCAGCAGTTCCGAAATTAGTAGTAATATTTGTTTTAGATAGTTTAAGGTTTCTTGTGGCTTCAAAACTCATAAGCATTGAAATTTCACGAAGAATCTTTCTAAAATCCTTAGATTTGGTGTTTTTATCTCTTAATAAAGTTATTTTATGTTGTATTAATGGATGGTTAATTTTTGTTATCATAATTTTCTTCCATTTCAATTGCAGAAATTTTATCTAATCTTAATTGATGACGTCCACCTTCAAATTCAGTGTTTAAAAATAAATCAATCATATCAATAGCTAATCCGGAACCAATAACTCTCCCGCCAATACAAAGAATATTAGCATTATTATGCATACGAGTATATCTGGCAGAAAAAGTATCGCTACAGCATGCAGCACGAATATTCTTGAATTTATTTGCAGATATTGACATACCAATGCCTGTTCCACAAATTAATATTCCAAGTGAGGCTTCTTTTTTTTGTATTGATTTTGCGACAACACTTGCAATATCAGGATAATCACATGATTTTTCTTCATAAATACCAAAATCCTTGAATAGAATGTTGTTTTCAGTAAGATGCTTTATAATAGTTTCTTTTAATTCGAATCCACCATGGTCACAACCAATAGAAATCATTTTTCTTTTCTCTCCCTTACAGCCTGAGGCTCTCTTAAATATATAGGTAATAAATTATTAGATAAAATATTATAACCTTTTTTTGTTGATAATGCAACACCAAATGCGGTTTGATATCGATCTTTTTCAGGTGCCAAGTAAATATTGTTATTTAATTTGAGACTTTCATAACAAAGCTCAGCACCATCTCCTGCTAAAATAATTGATGTATCATATGTAGTTAGTATATCTGATAAATCACTAATAGAAATTATTCTATCGTCGCATAATCTAGCAATTTTATTATCTGTTTTTTTAAAAATAGCGTTATAAACAGATCCACACCTTGCATCCATAACACAACAAATAATGTCTGATGATGTAATAGAATTTGCTATAGCCTCTAAAGTAGAAACTCCTTGACATTCAATGTTTCTTTGTAAAGCTAGTCCCTTTACAGTACAAATACCAATACGAATTCCAGTAAATGAACCTGGACCAGCAGAAATTGCAATTAAATCAATATCAGAAAGAGAAATATCTGAAGAAATTAACATATTTTCAATCATTGGCATTAATGTAGTACTATGTGTTAATTTATTATTTATAAAATATTGTGCAATTAATTTGTCGTCCTTTGAAATAGCACAGCTAGCACTTTTAGCAGATGTATCAATAGATAGAATTAGAGAATTTGAAACCATTATAAACCCCTTAAATTTAAATTATTTTTATTTTGTAAAAACGTAGAACGTTAATCTTTTTCTTTGGCAGGTTTTATATTATACCATTTTTCCGAAAAGAAAAGGACAATTGGAAGAAGAATTGCAATTAGTAAAGAATATAGATTAAAAAGATTAAATATAGATGTAATTGCATTATCATAGTTTTTAAAGTTAAGTATAATTTGTACAGTTAAATAGATGACAAATACTAAATAGTATGATATAATAGGTTTATGTAAAACTTTTTTAAAAACAGGTATCAAAGCAAAGAGAAGAATACTAAGTGGGGTAATAATAAATTCAATTTGATCTATTATTGGCTTACTACCAATTGAATATTGAAAGTAGCTATTAAAAATTGTCAAACCAACAAATAATATATCAAATATAATCCCAGATATTGGTACACAATAACATAAAACCGCTATAATTGATATTATAAGAGCATATAAAAAGTTGGAATAGTTTATTAAAATCATTTCTGACATTAGATTTCCAAATAAAAAATTTCCTAAAATAGTTAGTATTAGCACGCCAAGTAAAGATAATTGAATTATGATATTAGTTTTAGTTTTAGCAGTCATATAGATACCCCTTTTTATTATTTATTATACTATAACATTACATTTGATTATTTTCAATATATATTAAAATAAAGTTATATTTTTTTAACAAAGAAACGGAGTACATTTTTAAATGGACAGTACAAAAGACAATTTTATCAAGCTTAAAAAAGAATATTTAGAAAGAAAATTTTCTTTTTTGAATGAAAACCAAAGAGAAGGTGTATTTAACACAAAGGGACCTTTACTTATTTTAGCAGGTGCAGGTTCTGGCAAAACTACTGTTATAATAAACCGTATTGCTTTTTTAATTAAGTATGGAAATGCTTATTTTGAAGAGTCAAACAACGAAAAAGAAGCCTTAGAATTATTAACTGATTATAAATCAGATAATGATGAAGAAATAGACGATCTTATAAAATGTAATCCGATACCACCTTATAAAGTATTAGCTATAACATTTACTAATAAAGCCGCTAAAGAACTCAGAGAACGTCTTAATAAAATATTATGCGATGAGGGGTCAAAAGTATGGGCATTTACTTTTCATAGCACTTGTGTGCGAATTCTTAGAATGGAAATTGACAAACTTGAATATAGTAAAAGTTTTACAATATATGATACTGATGATAAAATTAAAATAATAAAAGACTGTTTAAAGCAGTTTAATTTAGACGATAAAATTTTTATACCAAGACAAATTGCTAACATAATATCAAAATGTAAAGACTCATTTATATCTCCTGACGATTATGCTAAAAAAAATGAAGGTAGCATTAGAGAAAAGAATATTTCAAATATTTATAAGATGTATGAAAAAAAACTCAGGGAAGCTAATGCACTAGATTTTGATGATCTAATTGTGAAAACAGTTCAATTATTTGAAGAATTTCCAGATGTTTTGAAGAAATATCAGAAAAAATTTGAATATATTTTAGTGGATGAGTACCAAGACACAAACACACTTCAGTATAAATTAATTTCGTTACTATCAAAAAAGCATAACAATATTTGCGTTGTTGGTGATGATGATCAGAGTATTTATAAATTTCGTGGAGCAACTATTGAAAACATTTTATCTTTTGAACAGCAATTTAAAAATGCTAAGGTTATACGCTTAGAAAGGAATTATAGATCAACGGAGAATATACTAAAAGCCGCAAACAAATTAATAGAAAATAACGTTGATAGAAAAGGTAAAAATCTTTGGACAGATATTGGCGATGGTGAAAAGCTATATCTTTACAAAGCAATGAATCAAGAAGATGAAGCTAAATTTATAGCTAAAAATATTAATTATCTAGTAAATAATGATACTTTTTCTTTAAATGATATAGCTATATTATACCGCACAAATGCGCAAAATAGAGCAATTTCGGATGTATTAACAAAAGCCAATATTCCTAATAGAGTTGTTGGCGGTGTTAGGTTTTATGATAGAGCAGAAATAAAAGATTTATTGGCATATTTATCGGTTATATCTAATCCTAGTGATGACTTACGTCTTAAGAGAATAATAAATGTACCTGCAAGAAAAATAGGTAATACAACTATTGAAAATATTTTAGCAATTACAATTTTAGAAAATGTTTCAATGCTTACTGTTGTAGAAAATGCGAAAGATTATCCTTCTTTACTTAGAGCTTTAAATTCACTAACAAATTTTTCTAATATCATTACTTCTATACGTGCAAAAATAGATAAAATACCATTAAATGAATTATATGATGAAGTCTGCGAAAAATCAGGATATGTATCATATCTTGAAAATGAAAACACTCAAGAAGCAAAAGATAAATTAGAAAATATAGCGGAATTATCTTCAGTTATTGTAGAATTTATGAAAAATAATGAAGAACCTACTTTAGCTAAATTTTTAGAACAAGTACAACTTTTATCAGATATTGATAACTATGACCAGGCGTCTAATGCTGTAACACTTATGACTATTCATAGTTCTAAGGGACTTGAATTTCCTGTAGTGTTTATTTCGGGTGTTGAGGAAGGAATTTTCCCATCAGGTCTTAG
>JAVVYT010000028.1:4497-11852 GCA_036650995.1 Clostridia bacterium
AAAGAAGACTTGCGTACGTTGCAATTACTCGTGCAAAAAAACGTTTATATATAATTTATGCTAATGAACGTTTACTTTATGGCTCTTATCAAAGAAATAAGATATCAAGATTTATAAATGAAATACCTGAAGAATTATTTATTAAAGAAGGATATATTACTAAAAAAGATAGGTATATTCCTCATAAAGCTACTGGATTTGTTTTTGATACAACCATTAAAAAAACAATGGATTCTAACGAAAAATTTCACATTGGCGATAATGTTACGCATAGAGTGTTTGGCAAAGGTAAAATAATAAATGCCGAAAAAATGGCAAATGATGTTTTGTTAGAAATTGTTTTTGAAAAAGTAGGTACAAAAAAAATAATGGCTAATTTTGCTGGACTTAAAATTTCAAATTAAGAGGAAAGATAATAATGGATATAATTACAATTAAAGATTTTAAAAATGACTTTATATTAATACCATCTTTTATTATATCTAGATATTTAACTAAAGCCACACATACTCAAATGATAGTTTTACTATTTATTCTTGGGAATAATGCTACAACTGCAAATGTCAAGGAAATTGCTGAGGATCTTAAAATAACAGAAGAAGAATTTAATCTTGCTGTAACTTTTTGGGTATCTGAAGGGGTTTTAGTTAAAAACGGAGCTAATGTTTCTTTATTTAACGTTAATGGAAATAAAGATTCTTCTATTAATTACGACGAAGAAACTATTACTTATAAAAAAAATAATAATAAAGAATTCGCATCATTACTTTCAACAGCAGAAAAAATACTTAACAAAGGTCCATTTTATAAAAATGAAGCTTCATTTATATTGAATTTAATGGAAAACATAGGACTTGATTCTTCAGTCATTGTTATTTTATTAGAATATTGTACATCGATTAATAAAAAGGGGTATGCATATATAAATAAAGTCGCAAAAACTTGGGAAGAAGAAGGCATTACAACATACAAGTTAGCATGTGATTACGTAGAGAAAGAAAAAGAAAAGAATAAAGTTGTTTTTGACATAGTTAGTATTTACCGTAACCCTAAAGCAAATCCGATTACAGAAAAAGAAAAAAAGAATGTAGAAAAATGGATTTATACATATCATTATACTGAAGAGATTATTTCCAAAGCATACGATACTACACTTGATACTATTGGAGAATTTAGTCCTAATTATTTTTCTAAAATTATTAACAATTGGTATGAATCTGGTTATAAAACAATTGATGATATTAATAATGAGAAAAAGCCTGAATATAAAAAGAAAATAAAAAAAGTCAAAAACGAAAAAACTAGTTACAACGTCGATGAAAATTTTAAATTATCTTGGAATATTGTTAATTCAGAAAGTGAGGAAAAATAAATGAACGATTCTTTTTTTTCTAAAACAATGAAAATTTTTGAAGATAGAAGAAAACAAAATATAGATATTTTGGAAAAACGAAAAAATGAAGTCTACTCAAAGTCTGAAGCAATAAAAGCTATTGATTTACAAATGAAAGAAAATGCTTTCACAATAATAAAAAACATTTTTACATTAGGGGTAGATGAAAATATTAAAAAAAAGAATTTAGAGCTTAAAGCTCAAAAAATAGAACTTTTAACTAATTTAGGATATAAAATGAACTATTTAGATGAAATATTTAATTGCAAAAAATGTAAAGATAAAGGCTTTATTGGCACAAAACGTTGTGAATGTTTTGAAAAAGAACTTAAAAAGCAGCGTTTAATGGGTACAAATTTAGGCTCTTCAATAACAGAATTCAGCTTTGAAAATTTCAATTTTGATTTTTATAGCAAGGAAATAAATCCAGAATTTAAAATATCGCCATACGATAATGCAAAAAACAACTTTAGATTTTTAAAAAAATACACAAATAATTTTTCAAATAAAAGTCAAAACATTATGATGGTTGGAAGCACTGGTCTAGGAAAAACATTTTTATCTACTGCTGTTGCAAAAGAAATCATTGAAAAAGGATTTAGTGTTATTTTTGACTGTGCACAGAATATTATAGAAACTTCTGAACAGGCTTTTTTTCAAAAAAATAAATTGGCTATTTTAAAAGTGGAACAATATAAATGTTGTGATTTACTTATTATAGACGATTTAGGTACTGAAATGACAACTAGTTTTTCGGAATCTGCTTTATATAATATTATTAATACAAGACTTATAAAAAGAAATCCTACAATTATAAGTTCTAACGTTACTTCTGTTACACTGAACGAGCGATATACTCAACAATTAGTTTCAAGATTAACTGGTGAATATGTCATTTTACAGTTTATTGGTGAAGATATTCGGCCAAAAAAACTACGTGAACTTTGTAAAAAATAGTTTTATTTCATTGACATAAATTATTAATTATACTATAATAATTAAAAGTGATGAATTATAACTACTAAAAAAATAAATGTATTTATATAAAGGAGTTTTTATGTTAAAAATTTGGATTGTTGGGGCAGACGGTATGCTTGGCGGAGAGCTGACAGAAAGATTATCTAATAATTCTGAAATTAATATTTTAGCTACTACTATTAATGACATAGATATAACTGTTTATAATGATGTTATTTCTAAGGCTAAAGAATTCAAGCCTGATTATATTATTAATTGTGCTGCATATACAAATGTTGACGGATGTGAAACGAATGTCGAATTAGCATTTGATGTTAACTCTAAAGCGGTTCAAAACTTAGCTGATGCTGCAAATATTATAGATGCTGTAATTATTCATATTAGTACTGACTACGTTTTTGACGGAACTTTGGATATTAGTAAAAGCTATACTGAGGATATGCCAGTAAATCCTGTAAGTGTTTATGGCAAAAGTAAATTAGCAGGTGAGAATGCTATTCAAACTGCAAATAAGTTTTATATTTTAAGAACTGCTTGGATGTATGGAAAAGGTAATAATTTTGTTCGAACAATGTTAAATTTAGCTAATACAAAGTCTGAGATCAATGTTGTTGGTGACCAAAATGGCTCTCCAACTAGTGCAACTACGTTATGTGAAATTATAGAACGATTTCTAATTATAAAACCTGAATTTGGTATATATCATTCGTCTAATGAAGGTTTTACAACTTGGGCTGAATTTGCAAAATTAATTTTTAAAATATCAAATAAGAATGTAAAAGTAAATTCTGTTACTTCAGAAGAGTACCCATCACCAACTAAAAGGCCTAAAAACAGCAAGTTGTCTAAAGGTAAATTAAATTCAATTGGAATTTTTCCAAAGAATTATAAAAATGCATTAGAAGAATATTTGAAAGTAGAGGAAATTGTATAATGAAAGGTTTAATTTTAGCAGGAGGTAGCGCTACAAGGTTATATCCTATTACACTTACAGTATCTAAACAATTATTACCGGTATATGATAAGCCAATGATTTATTATCCTTTATCAACTCTTATGTTAGCAGGGATAAAAGAAGTTCTTATTATATCTACACCAAATCATCTGCCTTTATTTGAACAGTTATTAGGTGATGGCTCAAAATTAGGAATGAAATTAGAGTATATAGTTCAAGAAAAACCAGTTGGACTTGCTGATGCTTTTAATTTAGGAGCAGATTTTATTGGTAATGAACCAGCAGCTTTAATTTTAGGAGACAATCTAGTTTATGGTTCTGGTTTGACAGAGCTTTTATTGGAGGCTAGTTCTGTAAAAGATGGTGGAGTTGTATTTGGTTATGAAGTAACTGATGCTACATCTTATGGTGTTGTCGAGGTAGATGGAAATGGTAAAGCTATTTCCATTGAAGAAAAGCCAGAAAAACCGAAATCTAATCTAGCAGTACCTGGGTTGTATTTTTACGATAATAAAGTAGTTGATATCGTTAAAAATTTAAAACCATCACCAAGAGGAGAACTTGAAATTACTGATGTTAATAGAATATATATGGAAATGGGCAAACTTAAAGTTTTAAAACTAGGAAGAGGATATGCTTGGTTTGATACTGGTTCGCCCGATAGGCTTTGTGATGCTTCAGATTTTGTAAAAGCTATTCTCACAAGACAAACAACACAAATTGCTTGTATTGAAGAAATAGCTTATGAAAATGGTTGGATTTCAAAAGAAGAATTTGTTTCTTTAGGAAAAGCTTTATGTAAAACAGAATATGGTCAATATATTCTTAGAAGAGCAGGGGAGGTATTATAATGGGTAAATTCACAAGAATTGACACAAAGATTAAAGGAGTATATGTCATAGAACCAACTGTTTTTGGTGATGATAGAGGTTATTTCTTTGAAACATATACAAAAAAAGATTTTGAAGAAATTGGAATTGATTATGAATTTGTTCAAGACAATCAATCAAAATCTAAAAAAGGAGTATTACGTGGTCTTCACTTTCAAACTAAAAACTCTCAAGGGAAATTAGTGCGTGTCTTAAAAGGGGAAGTTTTAGATGTTGTTGTTGATTTAAGAGAAAATAGTGATACTTTTGGTAAGTGGGAAAGCGTTTTACTTTCAGACCAAAACAAAAAGATGTTTTTCTTGCCACCTGGAATGGCACATGGCTTTGTAGTTTTTTCAGAAGAAGCTGAATTTGCATATAAATGCACAGATTATTATAATCCATCTTTTGAAAGTGGATTATTATGGAATGATCCAGACATTGCCGTTGATTGGCAATTGGATAAATTGGATGCAGATATTTTATTATCTGATAAAGATAGTAAATGGTTAGGAATCAAAAATTATATTAAAAATAAGGATGAATTAAAATGAAAAATATTTTAGTAACTGGAGCTGCTGGTTTCATTGGAAGTAACTTTATAGAACACATGGTAGAAAAATACGGCGATAAATATAATTTATATGTATATGACAAATTAACATACGCAGGTTCATTAGAAAACCTTAAAAATGTTGAAGGAAAATTTACTTTTTTAAAAGAAGATATTTGTGATTTTGAAAAAGACTTAGAAACAATAAAAAAATATAATATTGATGCAATTGTGCATTTCGCTGCAGAATCTCATGTAGACAATAGTATTAAAAATCCTTTTGTTTTTACACATACTAACGTTATTGGAACACATTCACTTTTAGAAGCTGCAAAAAGAGTTTGGGGAGAAGGCAGTGATAACAAATTTGTTCATGTGTCTACTGATGAGGTATATGGTGCTTTAGGTGCTACTGGTATGTTTACCGAAGAAACACATATTGCTCCTAATAGTCCTTATAGTGCATCAAAAGCAAGTTCAGATTTAATTGCACGTGCTTATTATAAAACTTTTAATATGAATGTTTCTATCACAAGATGTTCAAATAATTATGGACCTCATCAACACGAGGAAAAGCTAATTCCTTTAATGATTAAAAAAGCAAAAGCTAATGAAAAATTACCAGTTTATGGAACAGGCAAAAACATTCGTGATTGGTTATTTGTTGTTGATCATTGTAGAGCTATTGATACTGTTTTACATAATGGCAAAGCAGGTGAAGTTTATAATATTGGTGGAAACAATGAAAAGACAAATCTTGATATTGTATCTATTATTTTAAATACTCTTGGAAAAAGTGATGATCTTATTACTTTTGTTGAAGATAGAAAAGGTCACGATTTTAGATATGCTATCGATTCATCTAAAATCAAAGATGAACTAGGTTGGGAACCTTCTGTTACTTTTGAAGAAGGTATTGCATTAACAGTTGATCATTATAGCAAATTAAATTATTAAGGGAGTTTAAAATGTCTAGAGTAGATGTTCTAGTGGCTACATATAACGGTGAAAAATATATTGCTCAACAATTAGAGAGCATAATTATGCAAAGCCATAAAGACATCAGAATTATAATATCTGATGATTGCTCTACTGACAATACTCGAAATATTTTAAAACACTATAAATCTATTGATAGTAGAATACAATTAATTTTAAATGAAAAAAATAAAGGCCTTGTAGCTAATTTTGAGCAATTGCTTGATTTAGTTACAAGTCCTTATTTTGCTTTTTCAGATCAAGATGATATCTGGGTGTTAGATAAACTTGAAAAGCAACTGCGTATTATTTCAAACGGTAAGTTTAATATGATTATTAGTGATGTTTTGGTAGTAGATGAAAATTTAAATGGAAATGAAGTACTTTTATTTAATAATTCTAACTTCAGGTCTAAACTTATGAAATATAATGATATAAGACTTGAATATATTAGTAATTGTGCTATTGGTTGTACTATTCTAGCTAAAAAAGAAATTATAGAAAAAAATTTACCTTTACCAAAAAACACTTTTGTAATACATGATTATTATTTAGCAATTATTGCAGGACTTACAGGAAAAATATATTTTATTAAAGAACCTTTAGTAAAATATAGACAACATAGCAATAATTTAATTGGTGCTGGTAAAGAAAAATTTGAATCTTTTCAAAAAGCAAGAGAATCCTTTATACAAAAGAAAATAGAACTTTTTACTTTATATAAATCCCTCGATAATTTATTTCCTGATAAATTTAAAGAACAAAATAATAGCTTTTTAAATAAATTAAAAAAAGATAAGAAAACAAAAATGATATCTTTCAAAGGAATTAAATTATTTTTTAACGTTTATAAATTTGAGCCATTAAAAGTTAAGATAAAAGCATTATTTATATTGAATTTCCCTGTGCTAATTAAACACTTCTTCAAATAAAATAAGGATTGAAAGAATAATGAACAAACCTATTAGAGTATTACAAAATATTCAAACTATTTCGCTAGGTGGAGTAGAAACTTTTATAATGAACTATTATAGAAATATTGATAGAACAAAAGTACAATTTGATTTTATTGTTCGTATGTATGATAATATGCCTAATGATTTTGAAAAAGAAATATTGACTTTAGGTGGAAAAATTTATAACGTTCCAACTTTTAAACATGGTAAATTATTTTTGTTTGAAATAATGAAAATCATTAAAAAGAATGGTTATAAGATAATTCATTCACACAGTAATATATATAGTGTATATTCTTTATTTAGTGCGAAGTGTGCTAAAGTGCCTGTAAGAATTGCTCATTGTCATAATACTAGTGCTGATAAAGGAGTTCTTTATCCGTTTAAAATGATTCTTAAACCATTCGTTAGAAAACTATCAACCGACAGATTAGCTTGCTCTTTAAAGGCTGGTAAGTGGCTTTTTGGAGAGAAAACTTTTAAAATAATTCCAAACGCTATTGATACAAAAAAATACGAATTTAATAATGAAGTTAGATTACTTAAAAGAAAAGAAATAGGGTTGTCAGATGATTTTACAATTATAAATATAGGAAGATTTACAGAACAAAAAAATCAATTGTTTCTTTTAGATATATTTAATGAAATAGTAAAGAACGATAGCAACGCAAAA
>JAVVYT010000028.1:11862-12784 GCA_036650995.1 Clostridia bacterium
ATTTTAGTTGGAGATGGGGATTTAAAAGAAAAAATTATCGAAAAAATCAATAGCTTAAAACTAAATGAAAATGTTTTATTACTTGGAACAAGAAAAGATATTGCTGAGCTATTAATAGCTAGTGATATATTTCTACTGCCTTCTCTTTTCGAAGGACTTCCTTTTACATTAATTGAAGCACAAGCAACGGGTATTAAATGCGTTGTTTCAGATATGGTACCAATAGATGCAAAGATTTTAGATAATTATGAAATAGTATCTTTAGAGTCTACTCCTTCTAATTTTGCTAAATTTATTATTAAAGATGAATTTTATGACAGAAACTTTGCCGCTGAAATTGTTAAACAAAAAGGATATGATATAATAGAAGCCGCTAAAAATTTAGAGGATTATTATTTGTCTTTATATAAAAGGAGTAATTTTAATGAAAATAGGTAAATATTGTTTAACAGGAGAAAAATTATCTCATAGTATTTCTCCTTATATACACAGTTTTAACATAAAAAATTGTAGTTATGATTTATGTGAAATTTCTAAAAAAAATTTAACAAAAGATTTCATAAGAAGCTATGATGGTATGAATATTACTATTCCATATAAAGAAGAAGCTGTAAAGTATATGGACTTTACAGATGACATTGTAAAAATATGTCATAGTGTAAATACAGTTGTTAATAAAGCTGGAAAGCTTTACGGATATAATACAGATATTTATGGTGTTGAACAAACATTATTAAAATATGATATTAATTTAAAAGGACTTAATGTTTTAATTCTAGGGTCTGGCGGTACAGCTAATATGATGGCTAATTTAGCTGCTATTAAAGGAGCTAATATTTTCATTAAATCTAGAAATAAAGATACAACAAAATTATTGATTGAGAATATAAATAGAAATTTTGAAAAAATAAAGATTTATGAT
>JAVVYT010000029.1:0-2843 GCA_036650995.1 Clostridia bacterium
ATTAGATTGCACCTATAAAATTGAGCGTCTTAAAATGCTTACAGCAATTTTAAATCAAGAGTTATCAATAATGGAGTTAGAGCAAAAGATACATAACGAAGTGCAAAATCAGCTAGAGAAAAACCAAAAAGAGTATTATATAAAAGAGCAGATAAAAGCATTAGAAAACGAACTTTCAGAAGGCGACGAAGAAGAGGGAACAAATGACCTTGATAAATACAAAAAGCAGATAGAAAAGTTAATCTTAAATCCAAAATCCAAAGAAAAGCTATTAAAAGAAGTAAAAAGACTTTCAAGACTTCCGTTTGGCTCACAAGAGGGGTCGGTTGTACGTAGCTATTTAGATACTGTACTAGAGCTTCCTTGGACTACAAAGACTAAGGATAAGCTTGATATAAAGAAAGCAGAAAAGGTATTAAATCACGATCATTATGGTCTTGAAAAGATAAAGCAAAGAATACTTGAAATATTAGCTGTGCATAAAATCACTAATAATGCAAACAGTCAAATACTATGTTTAGTAGGCCCTCCCGGTGTTGGTAAAACATCTGTTGGCGAGAGCATTGCAAGGGCTATGGGCAGAAAGTATGTACGTATTTCTCTAGGCGGAGTGCGGGACGAAGCCGAGATACGTGGGCATCGTAAAACTTATTTAGGCTCAATGCCAGGCAGAATAATAGCGGCGGTAGCATCAGCCGGTGTTAATAACCCACTTATATTATTAGACGAAGTAGACAAGATGGGGGCGGACATAAAAGGCGATCCTGCATCAGCGCTACTTGAAGTATTAGACCCTGAGCAGAACAAAGATTTTAAAGATAATTTTATTGAAGTACCCTTTGATTTATCAAATGTTTTATTTATAACCACTGCAAATACTACTGATACCATTCAAAAGCCATTACTTGATAGAATGGATATAATAGAGTTATCGAGTTATACTTCAAACGAAAAATTCCATATAGCAACAGAATATTTAGTACCAAAGCAGTTAAAAAAGCACGGATTAACAAAACTTCAACTCAAGTTTTCAGACGATGCAATTCGTTATATGATTACCGACTACACAAGAGAAGCCGGTGTTCGTTCACTAGAGAGATTGATTGCAAAGATATGTAGAAAAACTGACAAAGCAATACTAGAGGGAACGAAAAAAACCGCAATAACACTTAAAAATATTACCGATTTTTTAGGCTCTCCAATATATAAAGACGATGATATTTCAAAAGCACCACAAATAGGAGTAGCTAACGGACTAGCATTTACAACAGTTGGCGGAGAAATTTTAACAATAGAGGTAAACTCAATGGAGGGAACTGGAAAATTTGAGCTTACAGGTAGTCTAGGTGATGTTATGAAAGAGTCTTGTAAGGCTGCAATGTCTTACATTCGCAGTAAAAGAGCCGAGTTTGGCATACGAGAAGATTTTTATAAAGACACTGATATACACATTCATTTTCCAGAGGGAGCAGTGCCAAAAGATGGACCTTCAGCCGGCATTACAATAGCTCTTTGCATTATTTCAGAATTACTTCACATACCTATTAGAAGTGATATTGCAATGACAGGGGAGATTACGATTAGAGGCAGAGTGCTACCGATTGGTGGTCTTAAAGAAAAAACAATGGCAGCGTACAAGCACGGACTTCGTACTGTTATAGTACCAAAAGCCAATGAAAGTGATTTAGAGGATATAGACAGCGAAGTTCAAAATGCGCTTACATTTATTTTCGCTAAAACTATGGAAGATGTAATTAAAAACGGGCTTACAATGCCGATAGGAACACAAAAAGACGCAGATTTTATAGTACCAGAGGGTAAAAAACAAAGGAAGATTAATATTAGGCAATAGAAAATATTAATAAATAAGAAAAGAGAAAATATGAATTTACACAATGCAGTTTTCGTAACATCGGTTTATGATATAAATAAATTACCAACTAAAGACATACCTCAAGTAGTATTTGCAGGTAGGTCAAACGTTGGTAAGTCCTCGATGATAAATAAAATACTAAATCGCAAGAATTTAGCAAGGGCAAGCTCATCACCGGGAAAGACAGCTGCGATTAATTATTATGAAATAGACGAAAAAGTTTTTTTAGTTGATCTTCCTGGTTATGGATATGCTAAAGTTTCAGGAACAGAAAAAGAAAGATGGGGCAGACTTCTAGACGACTTTTTTAATGAATACAAAAGGATTGATATTGTTTTTTCACTTGTAGATATTCGTCACAGTCCAACAGAGTATGATGCTTTAATGCAACATTTAGCAAAAAAGTTAAATCTTCCATTTGCGGTTATCTTAACAAAAAAGGATAAGATTTTAAAATCAAAATTTGATGAGCGAGTGAAAGCAATCAAAGACGAGCTTTTTTTAGCAGAGGACATACCGGTAATTGCGTTTTCCGCACAAACAGGAGAGGGAACAGCTGAAATTTTAGAAATAATTGAAAGGATAGTGGAAAAAGATGAAACTAATAAGATTTTGTCAGAACAATGAAATTAAAAGCGGAGTTTTAGAGGGAAAAGAAATTAAAATTTTAAACGGAGATTTTTTCGGAGAGCTTACTTTTTCAGGAGATACTGTTTTACTTCAAGATGTCAAGGTGTTAACTCCAACTACGCCGAGTAAAATAGTAGCTGTTGGTTTAAACTACGTAAATCACGCAAAAGAGTTAGATTTTGAATTGCCTGCTAGTCCTACTTTGTTTATAAAAGCATCATCGTCACTTTGCAATCCAAACGATGAAATTATGCTTCCTAATTTGTCAACTCACGTAGATTATGAGGCGGAGCTTGCGTTTATAATCAAGAAGAAAGCAAAGAATGTAAAGGAATGTGAT
>JAVVYT010000029.1:2853-12657 GCA_036650995.1 Clostridia bacterium
TATAAAGATTACATTTTAGGATACACCTGTTTTAATGATGTATCTGCCAGAGATTTGCAGGAATCACAGTGGATGAGAGCTAAATCTTTTGATACATTTTCACCTTTTGGACCTGTAATAGAAACTGAAATTGCAGATCTAAATAATATTGAAATTAGAGCAATTCGCAATGATAGCCCTATTCAAAGAGGAAATACTAGGGATATGATTTTCAAAATTCCATTTTTACTTGATTATATTTCACATAGTATGACTTTGAATGTTGGTGATATAATTACAACAGGTACACCTGAGGGTGTTGGAAGAATTGAAAACGGGGATACTATTTCAATCGAAATTGAGGGAATAGGCAGACTAATTAATTATGCGAGAAATGAGGAATAGCACGTGCTACAAAATTTAGGAGTAAACGCTAGCGGTAATCTTACAATAGGTAATGTTGATACAGTATCACTAGCAAAAAAATATGGCACACCACTTTATCTGCTAGATGAACAGGTTATTTGTGATAATGTTATGCAGTACAAAAACGCTATTGATAAATATTATAATAAAAAAGGTCTAGTGCTGTATGCGTCTAAGGCTTTTTCTAGTGTTTATATTTATAGGTTAATAAATACCCTTGGAATTGGAATTGATGTTGTGTCTGGTGGCGAATTATACACTGCTTTAAAAGCAGGCTTTGATACTTCAAAAATATATTTTCACGGAAATAATAAATCTTACGATGAGCTTTTAATGGCAATGCAAAATGATGTTGAAGTTATCGTTGTTGATAATGAAAATGAGCTTTCAAGACTAAATTCTATCGCAGTTAATTTGAATAAAAAGCAAAAAATTCTACTTCGTATAACTCCCGGCATTGACGCACATACGCATGATTTTGTTAAGACGGGAAATATCGATTCAAAGTTTGGATTTACCCTTGAAAATGGAGATGCACTTAGAATTATTGGAACTCTTTCTAAATATGAAAACTTGATTTATGAAGGACTTCATTGTCATATAGGCTCTCAGATTTTTGATGTAATGCCATTTGTTGAGGCATCAAATGTAATGTTAAAACTTGCTAAAGATATAAAAGATGAGTTTGGTTATGTTACTAAAAAGTTAAATTTAGGCGGAGGCTTTGGCATTAAATATGTTGAGGGTGATGACCCTATCGAGTATGAAAGCTATATTGAAAAAGTATCGCAAAATGTAAAAAAACTCTGTAAAGAATTTAATCTTGAGATGCCATTTATTATTATGGAGCCTGGTAGAAGTATTATAGGTCCTGCCGGTATCACATTATATACTGTTGGAAATACTAAAATAATTCCTAATATTAGAAACTATGTATCGGTAGACGGAGGAATGTCTGACAACCCACGTTTTGCACTTTATGGCTCAAAATATGAATGTCTTATCGCTAATAAAGCATCAGAAAATAAAACAACAGATGTTTATACAGTTGCAGGAAAGCACTGTGAAAGCGGTGATTTTATAGCGGAAAATATTCATATTCAAACTCCGGAATACGGTGATATTTTAGCAGTACTAGCAACGGGAGCGTATAATTATTCTATGGCGTCTAACTATAATATGGCAACAAAACCGCCGGTAGTGGTCGTATCTAATGGTGAAGATAAACTAGTAATTCGTCGTGAAACGTTTGAAGATTTACTAAATTCTACTGAAATTTAAAAGCTGTAAATTAATTTTTATCTAAAGAGTTTTATAAAAGATATTTACTTTTAACTTAAAAACTGATATTATATATAAAGCAAAAGCACATTTTTAGAAAATAATTTATTTTAATACTTTTGATGTGCTTTTATTTTATTTGATAGGAAACTATTAGCATTAATATTTTTTAAAGATAATAAGATTTTTATCGCTTTAAAATCAGCGTTAAAATATATACGGAGAGTTATCGAAGTGGTTATAACGGTCCTGACTCGAAATCAGGTGTACATGCAAATGTACCGAGGGTTCGAATCCCTCACTCTCCGCCATATGTGGGTATAATAAAATATGCCACAAAAAACCCCGATAATATAATCGGGGTTTTTTAGTATTTAGGGGCTTTATTTGCTGTTTATAAAACTAGTTAAATACTAGCTATTGTTTCGATTATAACTTTGTATGTTAGTAAAGTTATGGCTATATAATGTCATTATCATAAGTTATTAGCGTTTATAAAAATCTTTAAAAAATCATAATGATATTTAGGCTTATAAGGGTAGTTATTTACAGCGTAGTACCAAAAATTCCCAGCGACAGTTTTTGGAGTATAATATTTCTCTTTCCTTTTCGCCGACATTAGCTAGTGATGATATTTCACTTATCGGTGGCTGAAATACCTCATAGCTGATATCAAAACCAACGTCCTCTAGCATTGCTAATGCTTGCGGACAGCTATTAAAGGCATCGGGAGATACTTTCTTGTCTGTGGCACCCTGAAAAACAAAGTTTGCAACAATATCGGAATGAGCACCATATTTTTGTTCGTCTAAATCTGAAGTAATCCATACACCACCATTTTTGGATAGCAGTCTGTGTATGTTTTTTGCCACTTCTCTTTGTTCATATTTAGGTAGATAGAGGAGCAAGCCTTCGCAAGTGACTGTAATAGGACCGCTCATATGTGCAGTTGCTTTTTCAATAGCAGCATAATCGGTAGCGTCTACAACTGAATACTGAATTTTATTTTTACATTCGTGTAACTCTTCATGGCTATTTATAAAAGTTTCTACTAAAGGCTTGATTGTTTCAATTACGTAAGGTAAATCGGCACCAACATATTGATATCCCTCCTTAGATAGATAGATACAACGAGAGGTAAATCCACATGCAATATCTAATACATTGGAGTTGCCAACGTTTCTTATTACATAGTCAGAGCCTTTTATGCGTGCCTCTATTTTAGATTGGGTAAACTTGAAATATTTTTGATATTCAGAGCTTGCCTTTACTAAACGCTCGTGTTCTTGTTCAATTTTTAATAGCTTACCAAAGTCTTGTGCATAAGGAATATCAGTATCTTTTAAGTAGTCCATGGTAACGAGAGCGGTATGACTAACCGGGTCGAATTTCAATTGATCCATAAATATAACCTGTCTTTCTTTCAGCTTTTTTTGTTATTTTTATTATAGCACAGTTGCTTTTTAAAAAAAAGACCGTAAAATATTTTTTATATTATCTTTTTGTAGTAATTTAATATCTACCATACAAACGCTAGATAAAGTTAAAACAGAAGTAGGATATAATAACCCTACCTTTACAAGTCAAGCTGAAAATATAAAAAGCAGTAATTTTAATAGTATTTTCATAAAACCTATTGAAAATATCGAGGATACAGCATATAATGAAAGCACAGCTACAACACAAAATACAGATAATATATTTTATGATGTAACAAAAGGTGAAGAAATAGCACAACCTTTAAATGAGCAAGTAACAAGGTTAAATAACCCTGTTAGTATACCATTAAACGATAGTATAAATAAAGAGAATATAATTGATGGGAGTATAGAAAATGGAAGAGATGAGCTTTACAGAGCGACTAATAAGGGGAGCAAAATCCTTGACAATGGCACAGGAAAAACCAAACAAGAAATATTTAGAAGTTCTTCAACTATTAATAGAGGACAGGAAGAAAGTACACAACCTTTCAAAAGAAGAAATAGAAGTTTTGAAAATGGAATTACAGACAGCAACACAATTGATGAAATAAGTGAAAAACCAAATTTTATTGAGTTTAAAAATTCTATAGATAAAGAATTTACTTCTAACGATTTGACAAATGTTATAGATAAATACGTCTACTTAAAAGAAGTACACCCGGATGACTTTTTAGATACTCTAGCATACAATATTTTAATTAATAACACCGAATTTACTGATAGATTTTCAGATGTGATTAATGAATACAATGCATATTCAAGCAATGAAGATAACGTAGACAATGAGGGGAATGTAATTCCCGAAGATATATTAAAAGCAACAGAAAATAGTAAAGTAATAAATAATAATGGTATGCTAAAAGTAGTATATCATTCTAGTAGAGTAAACTTTGAAACATTTGAGCAAGGAGATATAGGCTTTCATTTTGGAACTAAATCTCAAGCAGTAATGCGAGCAAAACAAATAGATAATACAGATCCTGTTATCAACGCATATTATTTAAACATAGAAAACCCACCTTTAGTCTTACAAAAACTAGGTGCAAATAATTTGCCTATGACTATATCGCAAGGTGTAATTAAAAAAGCAACACTAGAAAAACATAGTGTTGACATAGATACTATTAAAGATTTACCAAGTGAAATATCTAACCCTATGATGATTTTTAGTTCTGATACCGTGCCTAATGCCTTTGTTGTAGTAACTGAAATAACAGACGAAAAAAATAATAATGTTATTGTAGCACTTCATTTAAATAAAAAAGAAAACGCAATAAAAATAAATAGAATAGCAAGCTTTTATGGAAAAGAAAATTTATATAATTTCGTTAGTAAACAAACAGAAAAAGGCAATTTAAAATATTTAAATAAAGAAAAGAGCCAACAATGGATTGAAGACAGAGGGCTCCAATTGCCCAAGTTTCAAAACATTATTAACTCTTATAACAATAGTATATTCCAAGAAAAAGATATTGTCAATAGTATTATGGAAAATAATTTAAAAAATATTAAAAAAAATAAAATAAATGCTTTTTACGATAAGTCTACTAACACGATTTATCTAAATGAGAAAGCAGAAAAACCTCATTTAACGTTACTTGCACACGAATTATATCATAGTCTAAGCGAACACGACCAAAACATATTATCAAATTTCTTCTTAAACCACGCAAAGAAAAACACTTCTGATTTTAAAGCATATAAAAGACAAAAGATGAATTTATATCAAGAATTATATACAAGTCAAGGAAGAATTTTTACAGAGCAAGATTTTTGGAAAGAATTTTCTGCTGAGAACTGTGAAACTTTATTTACTAATGAATATTATGTAGAGAGCTTAGTAAGTAAAAATAGGGAAGTATCGGCTTTTTTAGTTATTTACTTACCATATTTTGTGTTGCAATTCGTTTCATTGATTTATAGGAAAGCAAGCAGACGATAATTGTTAGCACGTCAGCTATTGGTTGTGAAAAATAGATACCGTTTATACCAAAAATATGAGGAAGTAAAATGATGAATGGAATGTAAAAAATGCCTTGACGAATGGTAGAAAGAAACAGTCCAAACTTTGATGCACCAATTGTTTGGAAGGTAATGGTCATCATATAGCAAAGTCCAAAGGCAGGATATAAAGCCACCTGTGAAATGAGCAGACGTGAGCCATATTCTACAACAGACGGATTTTGGTTAAACAGCATAATAAGAGGCTGTGAAAGCAGAATGTAGACACCGCCAACAATAACCGATAAAAGCAAGGTAGATTTTAACGAAAAACGTGCCGAATCGTGAAAACGAGTTTCATTTTTTGCACCGAAAGCATAGGACGCCACAGGCTGATATCCTTGCATAAATCCCATAATGACATAGCATCCAATCAGAATTAGTCGCTGTACAACGCCATAAGCGGCAATTATTAGGTCACTATTCGGTAGTGTGGCAGCAGCAATATTTGTAAGTGAGGTTGCAACTGCAAGACAGATTTGAATTACTGCTGTTGGAATTCCGATTAGAATTACTTCTTTTAACAGTTTAACTGTGGGTTTAATATATTTAATGCCTAGCTTGATGATAGATTTTCCACTTAAATAGAACCATATTAAAATGAAAAATGTAACAAACTGTGAAACTGTTGTCGCAAGAGAAGCACCCTCCACGCCCATATTAAGACCCCATTCAAACATAAAAATAGGGTCTAAAATGACATTTAGAGCAGCACCTGTGATGACAGCAATGGTAGAAATCTTAACAGAGGATTCTGCCCTAGCAGCACAGTTTAGGCTCTGCGCCGGAAGATTTGCAAGAGCGGCGATGAACATCCAAAAAGCATAGTCCTTAGCTAAGGGCATAACAGTTTCTGAAGCACCAAAAGCTCGTAGTAATGGCTCCATAAAAACGATACCGCTAACGCATAGAAGTGCGCCAATAATAGTGGATATTGTAACAATGGTAGAAATAGTTGTATTTGCACCATCTTTATCGTTAGCACCTAGCTGACGTCCTGCCAATACCGCCGCACCTGCGGCAAAAATGTTTTCAATCGATACAAAAATTAAAAGTAATGGCAAGGTGACACCCACCGCTGCCAGTGCAGTTTCGCTATCTAAAAATCCGATATAAGCTGTGTCTACAATGTTGTATACAGCCTTAGCCAAAAGTGCAATTGTTGCCGGAATTGCTAGTTTTACAATTGCTTTTGAGGGTTTTACATCAGATAGTAATGACTCTTTTTCAATATTTTTTTCGTTACTCATTGTAAATTACCATCTCTTTCTATTACGCCATACAGCAGAATACTGAGTGAGCGTTTGCAGATTTTCTCGTGCTTTTCAAGGTCAAAAGCTTCTGGTGAATTCATCTGATACCGTGCATTTATGAAATCTTGATACAGCCTAAATGTTTCCACCGCAGTTTGAATGGTAACATCTGAGCGAATTTTTGCCGATTGTAAAAGCTCAGTTAGTACCGATATGTTTAGTGTATCAAAACTTACCTTGGCTTTTGAAATTGCCTGAACTAAATGGGTAGGTGGTGCTATAATCACATCACAGAATAGCTTTTGAAACAGCGGATTTTCACGAAAAAAGCTAAGCCTTGCATCAAAATACCGCTCGAGTCTGCTCTCATTTGTACCACTGATATTTGAAAGCTCGTTTTGTAAATGCAAAGTTAGACTGTCAAAAAGCGCCTTGATACATTCAAGATACAGCTCGTCTTTATCCTTAAAATAGTGGTAAAGAATTCCTTTTGAAATGTCACCCGCTGTACAGATGTTGTTTATGGAGCTAAGTCCATACCCGTTTTCTCCAAACTCTTTAAAAGCACTATTTAAAATTTTACGCCGACTTATTAAATTCTTTTCTTCTCGTTTCATATATACCTCCATAAAATAGACCTACTAGTCTATTATTGCAATATTATCACAAATAGACCAGCAAGTCAATATTTATTAACAGAATTTTTGCTTTATAAAATTTAGAAATGCACATACCATTATCACTATTAAAATTTTTTTATTTTGCAATTATTATTGACAATAGGTCGGTGTGCCGATATAATGGTAATGAGGTGAATATAATGGATTTACAAAGCTATTTAGAGCAGAATAATATATCAAAATACCGATTGTCTAAAGAAAGCGGTGTGCCGAAAACAACTGTTATGGATATTTGTTCAGGACGTAGCACCATTGACCGATGTAGTGCTAAAACTGTGCAACAGCTTGCAACAGCACTTCATTGTAGTATGGAGGAGTTAATGCAGATGACATCACAGGCGACAAAATCACAGCCTTGTAGCAAAGATTATTTGGAGTGTGATTTGCCGGAGTTTTTGCGATTATCAGTAGCTCAAATGATTGCAGGACTACAAAAGGCTGAATCTGATAAAACGTACTTGAATTTGGATTGCGATTATTGTAATCTTCAAAGTGATATCAACAGTGCCGAGGTTAATGGAATTATCAGCACCGAGCAAGCATGGTATTTACGTGAAAAATATTTGATGTTAGATAGGAGTGAAAACACGTGAAATTAATAGATTTTACATTTTTACCAAAAAAGAATAAAACCTATAACGGAGCAAATGGAAGTAAAATTTCTGTTGTTTTAGATAAACGTCAATTTATGCTGAAATTCCCTCCGATGTCGACTAAAAATAGAGATATGAGTTATAGCAATAGCTGCTTTTCAGAGTATTTAGGCTGTCAGATTTTTAAAATTATTGGAATTCCCGTACAGGAAACTATGCTTGGCACCTATACAGTTAAAGGCAAAGAGAAGGTAGTGGTTGCATGTGGAGATTTTACCTTTGAAGGATTGGTATTGCAGGATTTTGCTTCTCTAAAAAATCAGATGATTGATTCTGTACAAAATGGATATGGCACAGAACTTTCAGATATCTTGGAAACTTTTTCGGAGCAGATAGCAGTTGATCCTATTATGCTTTCTGAACGATTTTGGGATATGTTTATTGTTGATGCGTTTATTGGTAACTGGGACAGGCACAATGGTAACTGGGGCTTTTTATACGATAACCACAATGATACAATGGAACTAGCTCCTGTCTATGATTGCGGAAGCAGTCTATACCCACAAGCAGATGTAAAAATAATGGAGACTGTTTTAGTAGATGAAAATCAACGTAATTTACGCATTTACGAAATTCCGACATCAGCTATTATGGTAAATGGTAGGAAAATAAAATATTTTGATTTCATTTCTTCTCTTGAAAACGAAGAGTGCAACAGGGCGTTAAAACGTATCTCACCAAAGATTGATATGGTTAAGATTGAAACAATTGTCAAAAATATGCCATTTATATCAGAATTACAAAAGAAGTTTTACTTGACTATGCTTTGCGAAAGAAAAACAAAGATATTAGATTTTTCTCTTGAAAAACTTCAGCAAAAAGAACAATCGTATGATATTGTAAAAAAGAAGGCTAACAAAGAGCAGATAGATAGATAGATACTATATAAGGTGGAGTTTTTGAGAAGCGAACAAAAGGCTTTACGTTAGCAGCGGTTAAAGATAAAACTACTGTTTGCATTATTATAGTGTTTCATATTTAAAACAAAACAGAAAATGAAAATGGATTTTATAAGTTTACAGTAGCTATGCCTTATCTTTAAAGAGATTTAAAAAAGTTTCAAGAAAAATAAAAAATCATATTGACAACTATCTATGTGTATGTTATTATATAGACACTTATCTATGTGAGGTGTTAGTATGAATGAAATTGATATTGCTTTGATATGCAAAGCACTCGGTGATTTTAATCGCGTGAAGATTGTGGAGTTGCTATCAGACGGAGAAAAATGTGGATGTAAACTACTTGAAGCTTTTGATATAACACAGCCAACTTTGTCGCATCATATAAAAGTATTGTGCGACTGTGGCTTGGTTATTGCACGAAAGGAAGGGAAATGGTCGCATTATTCTTTGTGTTGTGAAGTATTAAAAGCGTTTAAAGATTATATCGGCACTTTGCAATGTTGTAAAGAAAGCGAGTGCGACTGCTAATGATATTGGATTTTATTCAGAATCAGATACTTGGTATGAAGTGGCTTAATGAACTTATTGGCAGATTACTCACGCTTTTTGGTATGGATATCACTACACGTATGGGCGGAAGTGTTCAGTTTTTCATTTATGATGTTTTGAAAATTATGGTACTGTTATGTTTGTTGATTTTCATTATTTCGTATATTCAAAGCTACTACCCACCGGAAAGAAGTAAGAAGATACTTGGAAGATTTCACGGTATCGGTGCAAACTGTATTGCCGCATTACTAGGTACTGTAACGCCTTTTTGTTCCTGCTCGTCTATTCCACTATTCATTGGATTTACAAGTGCAGGACTTCCGCTAGGTGTGGCTTTTTCTTTTCTGATTTCATCACCTATGGTAGACTTAGGTTCGCTTGTACTTTTAATGAGTATTTTTGGGTGGAAAGTTGCTGTTACTTATGTTGTTTTTGGTCTTGTGATAGCTGTTGTTGGTGGTACACTTATTGAAAAGCTGAAAATGGAAAAGTATGTTGCTGATTTTATTCGGAGTGCAAGTCAAGTGGATATTGATTTACCCACTTTGAAACAGAAAGAACGATTTACTTATGCGAAAGAGCAGGTGCTGACCACT
>JAVVYT010000030.1:0-4613 GCA_036650995.1 Clostridia bacterium
CTTGGAATAAAGTTTTATCTAGAATTTTTTTGTTAATCTTTTTAAATATTTTTTTCTAAATGATTTTTTTAAAATCTACTATTTTTTAAAAATCTATTATTTTTTATAGTCTTATCTACCAAAGCCGAAGTTTCGTAGCATAAACTCGTTATTTCTCCAATCGGATTTTACCTTTACCCAGCATTTAAGATTAATTTTGCAATCAAGAAATCGCTCCATTTCAAATCTTGCATTTGAGGCAATTTTCTTGAGTGTATCGCCATTTTTGCCTATAATAATGCCTTTGTGTGAATCCTTTTCGCAAAAGATAGTTGCATCAATATCAATAATATCGCTATTTTCACGTTCTTTATATCGCTCTATAACAATCGCAATTCCGTGTGGCACCTCGTCACTTAGCAGTCTTAACGCCTTTTCCCTTAAAATCTCCGCCATTATAACCTTTTCGGGCTGGTCGGTTATCATATCTTCTGGAAAATACATAGGACCTTCGGGCAATAGCTTTAAAACCTCGCTAATTACTATTGAAACATCGCTGTCTTTTAATGCTGAAATCGGAACTACTGCGGTAAAATCAAAAGCCTGCGAGTATGCTGTGATTGACTTTGCAAGCTCTGATGAATTTGTTGTATCAATTTTATTTATAACTAAAATCACCTTTTTGCCGACATAATTTGCAAGCATCTCTTTTTCAATCTCACGCACTTCAAGTAGTGGCTCGCACACAAATAAAATTACATCGGTAGATACTAGGCTGTCATTTATCTGATTTACCATATACTCCCCAAGTTTTGAGCGACTTTTATGATACCCCGGCGTGTCTAGAAAAATCATTTGAGCATCGTCGGTGTTTAAAATGCCGGTTATTGAGTTTCTCGTAGTTTGTGGACGTGGGGATACAATGGCAATCTTTTCGCCTATTATACTATTTAATATTGTTGATTTTCCTACATTTGGTCTGCCTATTATCGTTACAAATCCGCTTTTTTTCATCGTTATTTTTTTCCTTTTAAGGTAATTTCTTTGTTTTACCAAATTTTTCTTTCTTAAATTTTATTTTTTTATAAATAATACACTAGGTACTATTGATATTAATAATACAATTGGTATTATGATATTTTCTTTCATTACCGTTACGATATTCATAAGTTTTACAGGGTCGCTAAACATCACGAAGGCGAAGATAACCGCAATAATCGCAAAAATCAGCACTGCCCCTGCCGCCATATCTTTAGCATCTCGTGCAAATCTATTATACATTTTTGTTTGCATATTTACAACCGTTTCAATAGCAGTATTTACAGCCTCGGCAAAAATCATACAGCCAAAAAGTAGAAAAAGTATCATAAACGAATATCTATCTAGTCCATAAAAAACTGCAAAGGTAGTGACGTAAATTATCGCTATAATATGTATTCTGAAATTTCTCTCGTTTTTTATACAGAGTAAAATCCCTCGAAGTGCAAAGGTGAAACTTTTAGCTATCGCTTTAATCATCGCTATCATATTATTTTTTTCCTTTTTTTTATTTTTAAATAACCACTCTTAAAATCCACTTTTCTTAATTTTCTTTATTTTCTTTGATAAATTCTAATATCTCTTGTTGTCTTGAAAACATCTCTTTCTCGTCCTCTTTTGAGGTTTCATGGTCATAAAATAAAAGATGTAGCATTGAATGTATCGTTAAAAATCGTATCTCTTCGGATAAGGTGTTTCCTATCTCTTCTGCCTGCTTTAACGCAACATCGGTGCAAAGGACTATATCCCCTAAAATAGTTCGCCCGGTGGCTAAATCCACCTCGAAATCCTCTTCGCTAGTTGGAAAAGATAACACATCTGTCGGCGCGTCTTTTCCCCTGTACTCTTTATTTAATCTTTTAATCTCGTCGCTGTGAACAAGTAGTACCGACACCTCAACGCTTTTGTCAAAACCCTCTGCCACTAGCACTTTGTTTATCGTCTGCTCTATAACTTCGTTTAATTCTCCGCTGTAATTTTCTAGTCCCTCTGCGTTTATTAGTATGCTATTTTTCATCATTTTAAAACTCTCTTCAATTCATTATATTTTGGGTTATCCCTATTTTTTTTGAAATCTTGTAATCACCATTGCAGGTGATACCATTTTCATCTTCTATATAAGACACGTCTCTTTTAATGACATCTTCATCAGCTAGTAATATCCGTTCTCTTTCAATAAACTGAGTATCACAGATAATTTTCGCTAACTCATAAGATAACTTAAATTCACTTTGCGTTTGCTCTCTTGTAATCTCTTGTTTTAGTGCAAAGGGCGTTTCATATGAAAATATCGTAAGTGGCTTTATATAACTGTCCTTTTCAAAATCTGTAAATTTATCTTTGTTTCCTAAATATAATTTTACACTAAAATTGAAAAATTGCAAGCTATATCTACTATAATACTTTCCGGTTTGCTGTTTTTCGTTAAATAAATAGTTTCTCGTTATCGATAAATGCTTGTCGGTGATAGCATAAATTGTCGCTTTGCTCGGAAATATCATTCCCGACTCCTTTTCTTTTGCGTCTACTATACCGCTAACTAAAAGTTTTCCTTTATATACTACATCTCCTTTTTGCACCATCTGCGCACCACTATAAACCTTTATATCTGAAATAATACCGTCTACATCTGAAACGATATTTGACGGATAAACTATCTCTTCGATTTTTGGCGGTGTTTTCCCCTCTCCTATCTCCACTAAAAGTATCACCCCTTCTATTTTTATCTGCGTCCATATTATTATATTATTCTCTTGTTTTAACGAAAGTTCTAGCTTGGAAACGTCAATATTTTTCTTTACAATAGGCGTTTTCACTCCGTTTTTTTCTAATATACTAACTATCTCTTGCTTTGAAATGGTGGTATTGCCCTGCACTTTTATATCCCAAACGAAGATATTTAAAATAATCATCATCGCAATAAAAACTACTATCCCGATTAAAATTCCATACCTCGCCCTGTACCGATACACTAAAAATGGAAGTCCGCTCTTTTTTATTATCTTAACCTTAGTTTTTGTAACGAAAACGAAATGTCGTAGCTTTTTAAAATCGGATATCTTTATTATTGCAAAATAAACCTCGTTAATTTTTTTTATATTCCAAAGTCTTATATCATTTTGTGATAGGATATTAAGTAGTCGCTCGGGAAATTTGCCACTGATTTTTATATGTAAATAGCCAAACATCAAGTTTAAGAGCTTGAAAAAAAGCATACCTATCTTCCCCCACCTTTTTTAATAATTTAGCTCTAATGCCTTTATATAGCCACTTATTAGCATATTTTGGTCTAAAAAACTCTTGACATAAAGCTCACTGCCGATTATGTCAATTGTGCCATTGCCTGTGCTTATTTTAAGATTGGTATCGTCATAGTTTAGTATCCCTTTGCAACCGTCTAGTATCATCTCGGTGTTCCCGTTTATCTCAATTTTAGCACCCTTGGTAAATAACTCACTCGGTAAATCAAGGACTTTTGCTATCTTCTCTAAATTATTTTCTTTCAAGATTAATCTCCTTTTCATAAGCTATATTTTTTATTCTTATATTATCTATATTCTAAATGTATAAATAAAATTCAGATTTCATATATTAAAAATAAAAACTACTTTTAAAGGGGATTTTAGAATGACAACTGCAAAACCTTTCTATAAAAAAACTAATAAAATTCTCCTTTTTATCTTTATACTACTGTTTTTTATTCTCGCTATCCTCTTCCCGAAAAGTTTAGCTTATGGCACTTTAAATGGTATTACCCTTTCTATTAATAACGTAATTCCTGCACTGCTGCCCTTTTTCGTGGTAACTAATATTCTTATAAACTCTAGTATTGCCACTAAACTTTCTACATATTTAAAAAAACCAATGCATTTTTTATTTAATCTTCCGTCCTGTGCGGCTCTGCCTTTTTTTATAGGCATTGTCGGCGGTTTCCCTATTGCTGCCTCCTTAGTGGCATCACTATATGCTAAAAATCTGCTTACTAAAAAACAGTCGGAGTGCGTTCTCGCTTTTACTAATAACGCAAGCTTTGCATTTGTAACCTCCATTGTTGGTACTACTGTTTTACGGAGCTTTTCGCTTGGTGTTTTATTATTTGTAATTCAGATTTTTGTAAGCTGTCTTTTTGGTGTTATCCTTTGCAAAACTAAGCTGTCAAAGCCAACAGATAGGGAAATTTTGATAATAACAGAGGGCAATATCTCAAGCATAATAATTTCTTCGATAAAATCATCAGTTATGAGTATTGCCCTCGTTTGTGCTTTTATTGCTTTTTTTAGTGGAATTGCCTCTCTTTTATCTCAAATACAACTTCCGCCTTTTTCTTTTCATTCCTCTTTTTTTATAGGACTATTAGAGATGACAAGCGGAATTGTGCCTTATAAATATTTTGCCATTTCACTTAAAAACATACTGGAAATATATTTTTTACTCTCTTTTTCTGGTGCTTGCGTTTTTATGCAGATAATTGCTATGCTTAAAAATACTGATATCTCCCCTAAATACTTCTTTTTAAGCAAAATAATAACCCCACTTGTAGGTGGAGTTATTATAATAATTATTTTTAGTATCTTTAAAATTTCATTTTAAGTTTT
>JAVVYT010000030.1:4713-12343 GCA_036650995.1 Clostridia bacterium
GTGGAGTTATTATAATAATTATTTTTAGTATCTTTAAAATTTCATTTTAAGTTTTTTCAAACTCCGTCTTTCAACATTCGTTTAAAACTTTTCTTTAAACCTTCATTTTAAACTCTGTCTTTAAACTTCGTTTTAGACTTTACCTTAAAATTCATTTTAAAATATATCAGATAAAAATACTATGCTTTAGCTTTTGCTTTTTTAGGAGCATTATTTGCTCTGTCTTTTTCTTTTTTGATACGTTTATGACGTTCCCACATAGCCCAAAGAGGACCTGCAATAAAGATTGTTGAGTAACAACCTGTAACTACACCGATTAGAAGAGGAAGTGAGAAGTTCATAATTGATGGAATATCGTAAATTACAGCAAAGATATATACACAAGCAATCGCTACAAAGGTTGATGCCATTGTAAAGATTGAGCGGGTAAGTGACTGATTAATACTAACATTTACAATCTCCTCAACAGGAGTGCTAGCTTTCATAATTCTGCTGTTTTCACGAACTCTATCGTAAATTACAACTGTATCATTTATAGAATAACCAAGTACTGTTAAGACTACCGCAATGAACGCATCATTTAGTGGTATTCCGAAAACAATAAATGTACCTAGTACCATAATTGAGTCGTGGAATAGTGCAACTAGTCCAAAAACACCAAGTGATAAACTATCTATTTTTCTAAATCTATACCATACATAAAGTACGATTAGAAGAGCTGCTAAGAAGATAGCTAATGCACCACGTTGCAAGAATTCTTTACCAATAAATGGATCTACTGTACGGATATCGCTTCTCTCTAAAGTATTATCTGGAAAAGCTTTAGCTAGAGATGCTGTTAAAGTGGACTCTGTTTCTGATGCTATACCGTCTGTTGTAGCAATATCAAAACGAATACTCTTTTTGCCATCTGCTGAGCTACTAGTACTTACAGTAATTTCCTTGTCGATAACTTCTTTTGCAATACGCTGTGCTTCGGCTGTGTTGATGTCACCGGTATATGAATAGGTATAGATAGCACCACCGGAGAACTGAATATCAAGCTTTACGCCATTTACAAATCCAACAACAACAATTGCAAGGATTAAAACTACTGAAATGCCAAAGAAAATAAATCTGTTTTTAAAGAAATCAAACTTTTTCATTTTTATTCTCCTTTCTCATACCATAAAATCTAGGGTTTCTAAGTACTTGGAAGGAAGATAATGATCTTGTCATTAATCTAGCACCAACAACACCTGTTATAAGGTTTATAGCGGTACCTGTTAATAGTGTGTAACCAAAGGACCACATTGAGCCTGAGCCTAACACCATTAATATTACAGCAACTATAATACCTGTCATATTCGAGTCAATAACAGATGATAATGCTCTTTTAAATCCTGTATTAATAGAATCTGTAAGAGTTTTACCACTGCGAAGTTCCTCTTTAATTCTCTCTGAAATTATGATATTAGCATCAACACCCATACCCATAGAGAGGATAATACCTGCAATACCTGGTAGAGTTAGAGAAAATTGTGGTATAGAAACTGCTAGTATTTGAAGTGAAATTTGCATGATAAGAGCAATACAAGCTGAAAGTCCAGGTAATCTATAATATAAAAGCATAAATAGTAAAATGATAATAAGTGCTAAAGCACCTGCATTTACCATAACCTTTAAAGCTCCACTACCAAGTGATGGGGAGATAATATTATAGCTTGATGTTTCCATATTAAAAGGAAGAGCACCGGACTGGATTTGGTTTGCCATATCAGTAGCTGTTGTTTGAGTGTAGCTACCTTCGATGACTGCTTGACCGTCTACTATATGTGCATTAACGGTTGGGCTTGAAATCTCTTGATCGTCGATGTAGATACCAATATTTCTTTTTAGAAGTCTACCAGTAGCTTCGTCAAATAATTTTGTACCCTCTGCGTCGAATTTAAGACCTATTACCCATTTGCTTTGGTTTGTAAACTGAGCTTTTGATTCTTTTACATTTTTACCTGTAAGGATAACCTTACCATCTGGATCTTTAAACTCAAGTTTTGCTGTTTTTCCTAAATCAACGATAGTTGCATCAGCATTTGATGCGTCCTCATTGGATTTAAAGGGGAAACGTACTAAAAGAGTGCCATTATTGCTATCAACAATAACATCTCTATCTAAAACGCCTTTACCATCTAGTCTTTTTTCAAAGACAATTTTAGCCGCAGCTAAATCTTCTGGTGTTGGTTTATACTCGTCTGATGCTTTAAAGTATGCTTCAATTCCGCCTTTGATATCTATTCCAAAACGCATTTGCGGAGCGCCTTTGACAGCTATATTAGCTGTTCCAACATATGTATCTACTCCGAATGCGGCGATACAAGCAACTATTGCACAAACTACAACGATAATAAAAAACACCGGTTTTTTTGTTCGCATTTGTTAATCCCTCCGTTTTCAATATTATACCATTATATAATTGTTTTCTCGTAAAGTCAATATTTTTATCAAAACTACTAAAGAAAATTTAAAATTTATGCGTTTTGCTTGACCTTACTCCAACTTTTCTTTATACTATACATATAAATATATAAGTTTTAGAAATTTATATGTATAGATATTTATGAAAAACGAGGATATAAAAATGAAAAAAATAATAGCCTTTTTACTTGTTATCTGCACTTTATCTACTTCAATCTTAGCTAGTGCCGCCGACTACACTTCGGTAATCAATCCACCGGAAAACGTAACCGCTAAAGGCATCTATATGCTAGAACTCGGTGCCGACATTGAAAACACTTCTGATAACATCGTTTTATATAGTAAAGGTGCAAATGATAGACTATTCCCTGCATCTCTTACAAAAATTATGACCGCAGTTGTGGTTCTTAAAAACGTTCAGCCGGAAAATCTAGTTAGCAAAACTGCCACAATGACCTCAGAACTTGCCGCAGCACTTAAAAAAGAAGGCTCCTCTGTTGCCGGATTTATGCCCGGTGAAGAGATTACCTTAAAAGACTTATTTTATGGTATGATGCTACCATCAGGTGGGGACGCTACTATAATGCTAGCTACTGAAATATTTGGTGGTGACCTTAATAAATTTATAGAAGAGATGAACGTGACCGCAAAAGAGCTAGGACTTACCAACACAAACTTTGTAAATCCTACCGGTATTCACGATGAAAACCAATACTCAACACCACGTGATATGGCAATTCTAACAGAGTATGCTATGTATAAAATGCCAAACGCTAACTTTTTTAAAGCAGTTGTAAACACTAAAGAATATACAATTAAAAGTAACAAGCGACCAAGTGGTTTTGTTCTTAAAACAACTAATCTTCTTTTAACCACCATTCCTGTTACCAACGTAAATGGTGTAAAAACCGGCACTACAAAGCAGGCTGGCGAGTGTCTTGTTTCCTCTTATGATGATAACTCGGTCAATATAATAACAGTAGTTATGGGCGCAGTTCCCGGCAAAACCGCTGGCAGACAAGCTTTTTACGATACCAAAACACTTTTAAATTACGTAAAAGCAAACTTTAAAATAATCCGTGATTTTAAAAAAGTGCCTCCTTTTACAACAGATGTAGCACTTGCCACAAACGACGAGGGTGGCAAGGTTTTCAAGTTTTCACCAGCTACCGATGCTGAAATCAGACTTTTTATTCCAAAGGATTTTGAGTCTAAAATAACATTTCTTCCCGAAAAAGATTTGCACTTAATAGCCCCGATTAAATCTAAAAAAGAGATTACCACCGCAAAAATTATGATAGGTGACAATCAAATTGGCACAACTACCCTTGTAAACTCCAAAGATATAAACATTGGCTTTAAATATATCTTCATCGGAATTGGCATTATCATCGCAATTATTATCTTAATCGTCATTCTAATAGTAGTATTATCTGATAACAAAGGCAAAAGAAAACGTAAAAAAAGACCTACTGCTAGAAAAAACTAATATATAAAAATGATAGTTACCTAAAGAAAGTGGAAAAAATAAATGGCACCCAGAAAAAAAGGCAATAAAAAGAAATCCCAAAAATCGTTTTTTAAAAATCATAAAGCAGAGCTTATAAGTCTTGCTATCGTTTTGTTTCTTATTATTTTAAACTTCGTTTATAAGCTAATACCAATGTTTGTAGAACAATTTCACAGCAGATTTTTCTACAAAATCATTATGGTACCGCTTACCTACATCACAGGATATCTGCCATTTTCGCTCTTTGAAATTCTTATTATTCCACTAATAGTTCTTCTTATATTCTTTCTAATCAAAAATCGTAAGTATTTTCTCAAAATTATTTCGGTTACTATCTGCGTTTTATTTTCGTTTTACACCATCGCCCTTAGTATGAATTACAGCCGAATGCCCCTCGATATAATTTTTGATATCCCCGTTATGACTTCAACTAATGAAGATGTTGCAAAAGCACTTTCATTTACTATCTCTAAACTTCAAACTTTAGTGCCGAAAATCGAGTATGAAAATGGTGTTTCTACCTATAACAAGCCTTTTTCTGATATGAGTGCAGAAACTAATACCACCTTTAAAAAACTAGCTACAAAGTATGATTTTTTAAAGGGCGGAGTTACCTTTCCTAAACCTCTTTTAAGTTCAGAGCTTGTAAGCTACACCGGGACTTGCGGATTTTTTTCACCGTACACCTTTGAGGCTAATATAAACACTGCTTTTCCGAGCTTTTCACTACCGCAAACTTTGTGCCACGAGGCAGCCCATTTAAAAGGCTTTGCAAGAGAAAACGAAGCGGATTTTATCGGCTTTGTCGCCTGCGTTAGTAGTGACGATTTGTTTTTCCAATACAGCGGTTATATGTCCGCTTTTAACTCACTAGGTAATGAGCTTGCTGTTCGTGATAGTAGCTTATATAAAGCCACTTTGCAGAATATAGACCCTGCTATTTTAGCCGACTGGAAAGAATATTTTGACTATTCAAAACTTCACGAGGGCAAAATCGAAAAAATTTCAAGCTCTTTAAACGATGCCTATATTAAATCTCAAGGTGATGAAAATGGTATTCAAAGCTACTCAAACGATATAGAACTAATTATCGCCTACATTAAATCCACCTCCCTAAATTAATTCTTTAATTTTTTAGAAATATATTTCAATCTTTTTTCAAGAATTTATTTTTCAAAATACCTTTAGAATTTTTTTACAAAAACATCTTTATTTTTATTTTTCAAAACATCTTTAGATTTAAAAGGTATCTTTAGCTTTTTTCAAAACACCATTAAATTTAAAGTTTATCTTTAGTTTTAAATTTTATATTCACATCATTTTATCAAATAATCTTTTTTAAAAAATTTATCTTTCAAAAATCTTATATAAAAAACAAAAAAATACATTCTGACCTAAATTAGGACGGAATGTATTTTTAAAGTTTTGGTTAATTATATTTTGCGGATTATTTAATAATTTATTTTTTAAGATTTTCTAGCACTTCTACTGTATCGATAGCAATGGTTAATTCTTCGTTTGTCGGAATTAAAACAGTTTTTACAGTCGCATTCTCTGCTGACAAGTCGCACTCTTTGCCACGTTGTTTATTCTTCTCATCGTCTAGAATGATACCCATAAATGCAAGGTTTTCACAGATGATTTTTCTCAAACGTCCATTATTTTCGCCAATGCCTGCTGTAAATACAAGAACATCGATACCACCCATAGCGGCAGCATATGAGCCGATATATTTTGTAATCTGGTAGCAGAACATTTGAAGAGCAAGACCTGCACGTTCATTGCCCTCGTCCCAAAGTGCCTCAACATCTCTAAAGTCGCTTGAAACTCCGGTAATTCCTAAAACACCGGATTTTTTATTCATAATATCGTCTATCTCTCTAGTGGAAAGATTTTCTTTTTCCATCATAAGCGGAATTATAGCTGGGTCGATGCTACCACAACGAGTACCCATCATAAGACCCTCAAGCGGGGTAAGTCCCATAGATGTATCAACGCATTTACCATTTTTAACAGCTGCAATTGATGAGCCATTTCCTAAATGACAGGTTACAATTTTAAGGTTATTAATATCTTTACCTAAAAATTTAGCAGCCTTTGCGCTTACATATCTATGAGATGTACCATGAAAGCCATAGCGACGAATGTGGTATTTTTCATAATATTCATAAGGAAGGGCGTACATAAAAGCAACTTTTGGCATTGTTGCGTGAAAACCGGTGTCAAAAACTGCTACCTGCGGAACGCCTTGCATTACCTTAGCACAAGCTCTAATACCTGTTAGGTTATGGGGGTTATGAAGTGGTCCTAGCTCAATACATTCCTCTATTGCTTCCATTACTTTATCGTCTATAAACACAGAGCCTGAGAACTTCTCACCACCGTGCAATACACGATGCCCCACTGCCGATATTTCAGACATAGAAGAGATAACTCCATGCTCACTATCTAATAGTGCCTCAATTACTAGCTCAATAGCTTTTGCGTGATTTTCCATATTGACATTTCTGGTATAATCTTCTTTTCCATTAGCCGAGTGCTTAAAAATACCTCCATCAATACCTATTCTCTCGCATTGCCCTTTTGCCATTAATACATTTGTTGTCATATCAATAAGCTGATATTTAAGGGATGAACTTCCTGCGTTAATAACTAATACTTTCAAACTTAAAAACTTCCTCTCAAATTATTGCAATTATGCATTTTTTTCTATATAATAAATTATATAACATTATGGGGCTTTTTTCAACCGATTTCTAATAAAAATTAACAAAGCTCTGTAAAAACTCTTACTACTCTGTTTTTATTCTAGAAAAAATATGTAAAAGGGAGAAAAATCGTGATAATATCAGCAATCATAGCCGAGTATAATCCTTTCCACAATGGCCATCTACTCCACATTCAAGAAACGATTAAAAATACTAAGTGTGATTACCTCATTGTCGTTTTAAGTGGTAGTATAACTCAGCGTGGCACTCCGTCTATAATTTCCAAATGGGATCGAGCAAAAGCCGCCATTTTAGCAGGGGCGGACCTTGTCATTGAACTTCCGGCTCCGTTTAGCCTTGCTAGCGCACAAAATTTTAGTTTTGCCGCCGTTTCTCTTTTAGAGTCGCTAAAGATAGTCGATTTCCTTTCTTTTGGAAGTGAAAGCGGTGATATTGACGAGCTAGCTAAAGTGGCTACTGTTTCTGATAGCTTTGAGGTTTACGAGCAAACTTTTGAAAATCTCAAGTCGGGGATAAGCTATTCTGTCGCAAAGCAAATTTCTATTGCCGCCGCTAAAAACTGTGACGAGAATATTTTAACCTCCTCAAACAATATTTTAGCAGTAGAATACCTTATTGCTCTTAATCGTCTTGGTAGTAAAATCACCCCCTACACCTACAAGCGAGATACCGTAAACCACAACGATTTAACCCCAAATGGTGACTTTGCAAGTGCTACTGCTATCCGCAAAATGATATTTGAAAGCAAGCCCTTTGAAAAGTACCTTCCTAGCTATTCCTTTGAGATGATACAAAACGCAAACATAGCTAGTTTAGACTTTATCGACTTTGGAATTATGCCACTTTTAAGAAGTTATTCTATCTCCTCTTTTAAAGATGTTCCTGAAATTTCAGAGGGGCTTGACCATCGTATTCTTAAAAATCTATATCTGTCAAC
>JAVVYT010000031.1:0-12284 GCA_036650995.1 Clostridia bacterium
CTTAGAGCCTTCGTTTGTTTCTTTATTCTTTTCTATGCCTTCTTTTAAATCCTTGATTTTATTAATCTCTACTGTCATTGAGTCCATTAACTGATTATCATACTCAACTATTTGTGAATCAACCTCAAGTTTGCTTAGATATTCAATAAAGCTTTTACTACTTAGAACTGCGTTCATCGTTGATTTTTGTCCTTTTTCGTATGAATCACGAATTCTATCTTTATAGACTTTATAATAGCTATCAAGGGCTTTATTGGATTTTTCAAGCTCTACGTTTTGAATTTCTAGTTTTGCATTTAAGTCGGCAATTATATTATCAAGTGCTGTAATTTGTTTTTGAGTTTGGGTCATCTGTTCATCTAAAACTGTTATGTGCTAAAATCTTTAACTTTTCATCATAATCTTTTTGCTTTTCATTTAATTTTTTTTGCTCGTTTAAAAGATCAGCTTGCTCCTGTGCTAACTGTGCATTTGTTTTTGCATATGCTACACTGCCATCATTTATATTAACAATACCAATATATCCTGCAAGCATTGATGCTAATAACAAAACCGATAGTATCTTCTTAAAATTCTTTTTCATATTTTAGATTTCCTCACTCTTCTTTGGGTAAATATTTATTATCTGATATTGAATTTAATATTAGGGAATAGTGGCAACGGGTCAATTACACTGCCATCTTTTGTAACTTGGAAATGAAGATGTGGACCTGTTGAATTTCCGGTCGTACCTACATAGCCTATTACTGCACCTTGTTTTACTCTATCTCCGACTGAGTATAATCTTGTTGTCATATGCATATATGTTGTGGTAAGGTTATTGCCATGATCGATAGTTATCATATTTCCGCCTGCACGGTTATATGCTGAATAGATTACAAGTCCGCCTTTTGTAGCTAGTACATTCTGCCCTGCAACATAAACACCATTTTTATAACCGCCAATATCAACGCCTTTATGGAACTGCTTTCCGGCACTAGGGTTTGTAGGGTTTGTTCTCCAACCAAATGGACTATTTATAGTATAGTACCCTGTAACAGGATATAAAAATCCTTTTTCTGATGGCTCTGGTGGTTTTATAGGATCTGGTTTTGAAGAGCTAGAACTACCAGAACTGCTTGAACTTCCTGAACCACTAGAACTTCCTCCATCAGGTTTTGAACTTGGCTTATTTGATTCGGCTGCATCAGATTCTGCTTTAGATGCCGCGTCGGATTCAGCTTTAGATGCTGCCTCGCTAGCTATTCTATCTGACTCGGCTTTTTCGGCTTTAAGAGCATTTTGTCTGGCAATTTCCATTACCTCATCCATAATTGAATCAATCTGTTCTTCTGCCTCTTTATCGAACGCCTCGTATTTTGCTGTATCTGCCATTAAATTTTCCATTAGTAGATTGCTTTTATCTACCTGCTTTTGGTAACTATCATTTTGAGTAATATTAGTGTTTTTTGCATACTCATTTTCTATTTTCTTTTGGGATATTGATGCTGTAAGGTCTGTTACGGATTTTATACTTGATGCCATTTTATCCATAAGCTGATTATCATATTCCATAATCTGCCCTTGAACTTCTCTTTTAGCGATAAAATCAGTAAAACTTCCGCTACCTAAAACAACTGCTAAAGTTGAGTTATCACCGTCTTCGTAACTGCTACGAACTCTCTCTTTATATGCTGTATAGTACTGATCTAGATGGCTTTGCGCCTCTATTAACTGAGCTTCCTGTGTAACTAAAGTTTTATCTAAATCTGTTGATACTTTTTCCAAAATAGCTATCTGCTCTTGAGTGTTTTGCATCTGCTCGTCTAAAACTTCTTTAGTAGCTCTAACATCTGCTTGTTCACCCTCTAGTTTAGAAAGTCTTTTTTGGATATCCTCTTGATTTTTTTGCAATGCACGCTGTTTTTCTAAAAGTTGGCTTTCGGTTGGCGCCGCTGCTACCGTTACTGAATTATTAAAATTAAAACCTGTAAACAACGTGATAACCATAGCTATAACAATAGTTGCAGAAATTATTTTTTTCATATAACAAAACTTCCTTTCACAAAATGCAAAATAACCTATGCGTGTAAATATTTTCTCATCGGTAAAATACTACCAACGATACCTATTATAGCACCTGCGCCTATAAATACGACAAGAGCTATTAGCCAGTAATTTCCAAAAACTAGTGGTGAGAATAAATTCATACTAACGAGCATTGGAGCTATTACCTTGCTATATACAAGCCATTCAATTCCAAAGGCAAGCCCACCTGCTAGGGTACCTAAGAATAAACCTTCAAAGATAAACGGCTTTCGAATAAATCCATCGGTCGCACCGACATATTTCATAATATTAATCTCAAGTTTACGAGTAAACATTGCAAGACGAACGGTATTTGAAATGATAAACAATGATAAAAATAGGAAGATACCGATTGCCCAGAACGAGATTATTGTAACTGCGTTTTTGATGTTAAGAATTGTACCAACAGCTGAGCGATTTTCTCTTATCTTTGCAATGAAATCAAGATTTTCAATCTGTACCATTGTTTCAGAATAGATACCTAAATCGGCAAATTTAATATGGAACGACGCACGCAAAGGGTTATCCTCACGCAATTTTTGGTTAATTGCTTCGTCTGTTGAATTTATGCTTAAAATATACTCTTCGATAGCCTCAGCCTTTGACTGATATGTAGCCTCTGAAACGTTTGGTATTTCAGAAATTTTAGCACTTAATTCTTCGACTGGTGTTTTATCAAATGCGTCATCAACAAAAACTACCACTTCACTTTTATTTTCAAGAGATTTAACAAATATATCAATATTGAATATTATTAATATCGAACTACCTATAATTAAAAGGCAGGATAATAATATTACAACAGATGCACTACTCATTATTGTGTTTTTTCTGATATTATGTATAGCATCTTTAGCTGCGTAATAACTTCCACTACTTTTCATTTATCTATTTATCCTTTCGGTATTAACCTTTAGCGATGTAATACCACTAAAAGCTTTATCTAAAATCATTAATTGCTTTTTTTACTTTTATACATATCCGCCCGTTTTATCGGAAATAATTTCTCCGTCCGATAAGGTAACAACACGTTTTTCAAAAGTATCTACAAGCTCTTTTTCGTGAGTTACAACTAAAACAGTAATATTTCCTCTTTGCGAAATACCATTTAATAGTCGCATAATATCCATCGACATTTCAGGGTCAATATTACCGGTAGGCTCGTCTGCTATTATAATTTTAGGACTGTTTATAAGCGCTCTAGCAAGGGCAACTCTTTGCTTTTCACCACCCGATAAATTATGTGGCATATTCTGTCCCTTAGAGGTAAGCTCTACTAGGTCTAGCATAGCAGGAACTCTCTCTTTAATTTCTTTTGTTGATTTGCCAAGTACACGCATAGCAAAAGCGATGTTATCGTATACATTAAGGCTTGGAATTAATCTAAAATCTTGAAACACTACGCCTAATTGACGACGCAAATGCGGGATTTTGGAATATTTTATTTTGGATATATCAACACCATTTATTATAAGACTACCTTCGGTTAGTTTTTCCTCACACATTAAAATTTTAATAAGAGTACTCTTACCAGCTCCGGAAGAACCCACTATAAACAAAAATTCACCGTCTTCTATTTTAAGACTTAGGTTTTTAAGACTATTGGTTCCGTCAGGGTAGATTTTTGTAACATTTTTAAACTCTATCACTCTAGGTACTTCCTTTCTTTGACAATATAGAATCTATTTGTAATCTTTTTAATTACTGAATTTCATTTTTAATTACTGTAATAACTTTTAAAAGCTAGAATTTACTCTAAATTATTAAAGCAACCTTTAAATTACTAAAGTTTGTCGTAAAAATTTAGAGTTAATTTTTTTATAGATGGTTAGCAGTAGAGGATAGATATTTTTTAACCATAAGTGCTACTTTAAAGATAATCGCATGGTTAAACTCTCTAAGGTCAAGTCCTGTAATTCTTCTGATTTTTTCTAGTCTATAAACTAGTGTATTTCTATGAACGAAAAGCTTACGAGAAGTTTCAGATACGTTAAGATTATTTTCAAAGAATTTTTGGATAGTATAAAGTGTTTCTGCATCAAGTGACTCTATTAGTCCTTTTTTGAATACTTCACTTAAAAACATCTCACAAAGAGTAGTAGGTAGCTGATAGATAAGTCTACCGATACCTAAATTATCGTAGCTTATAATTGCTTTTTCTGTATCAAAAACCTTGCCTACTTCAAGTGCTACTTGAGCCTCTTTGAAGGATTTTGCAATATCTTTAAGATTATCAACAGCTTTACCGATACCAACACAAGCTTTGGTATAGAATTCGCCATTTAGAGTATCTACAATTGACTTTGCAAGTAGCTCTAAATCTTTAGAGTCAGTAGTAGGTTTTACCTCTTTAACAAGGGCAATATCACTTTCGTTTACTGTAATGATATAGTCCTTACTCTTGTCTGGGAACAAGCTTTGGATAATATCAACAGCTGAAATATCGGTCTTGTCTATAAGACGAATAAGCAAAACTGCACGATTAGTATCGGTTGGGAAATGCAGCTCACGTGCTTTGATATAGATATCACCAGGTAGAATATTATCAAGGATGATATTTTTGATAAAGTTTGATTTATCATATTTCTCGTCGCTATACTCTTTAACAGAGCCTAGTGAAATGGCAAGAACTGCTGCGATTTTTTCAGCAAACTCGTCATCACCTTCAACGAAAACAGCATAATCTGGTTTTGCGGCAAATCCTATACTTTTATAAGAATATCCACCAAAAACAGGAGCGATATCGTCATATGATAGCTCGGACATAATGCCCTCACGTACATCTCCGATTTCAGTAAGCACACTACAAGCGACAACAGTACCAGAATCATCTAGAATTCCTATTGTTCTATCTATGGTGTCTTTCATTTGATGGATTATAGTTTGAAACAATCTATTAGACATATTAAAATCCCTCTACTTTCTTATTTATAACAATAAATAATTTCTCAGTTTAGATTATTATACAATTTTTTTTATTATAATTCAAGTCTTTTTTTGTAACTTTTTTGTAATTTGTTAGATATTGACGGTTTTTTACTTATTTTAAAAGAGAAGTGCTGAAATGATAGTATTTGAAAGATACATTCCATTTTCATTTAATACAAATCTATCCTCAATAATGTTACCCAATTGTAACTTTTCTATCTCTTTTGCCTTTTGCAAAATACTGTCAAATTTTGCCTTATCACAGTATCCTTTTAAAACCTTGAAATCGAGTCCATAAGACAAACGAAGTGCTAGCATAACGAACTCTTCAAGTTTAGTAATTGTGGTTATAGCCTCTGGTTTTTTAATGGGATTTTTTATGTAATTTGAGATATTATTTTTATAATAATACCTTTTTTTATCGATATAGCTATGCGCAGAAACGCCTATTCCTAAATAATCGCCAAGTTTCCAATACACTGTATTGTGTACCGAGTTATATCCTTTTTTAGCGAAATTTGAAATTTCATAATGACAAAAACCATTTTTACCTAGCTCTTCACAGATATAAAGGTACTGGCAAAGCTCATCGTCCTCATCTATCATCTCTAAATTTTGATGTGCCATAGCACAGTTTTCATCTAGTTTAAGGCTATAAAGTGAAATGTGATTTACGTCAAGTGAAATAGCCGTCAAGACTGATGTTTTAAGGCTTTCAAGGCTACTATAAGGAAGATTATAGATAAGATCTATGCTTATATTTTTAAAATTTAAAGTCTTTGCTAAATTAATAACATCAATAGCTTTTTTAGCAGTATGACGACGAGAAAGGAGAATAAGCTCATTATCATTAAACGACTGAACTCCTATGCTTAGTCTATTAATTCCGACATTTTTATAGCCTAGTAATTTCTCTTCGTCTAGGCTATCGGGATTTGCCTCTAACGTTATTTCTGCGGTTTTAGAAACAGTATAGTTTTCATAAACTGCATTTAAAATTTCCTTTATATCATCGGGATTTAAAAGTGATGGCGTTCCTCCGCCAAAGTAAATAGTAATTACATTTCTATCGGATAAATTAATACTTTCAGTAGTTAAATCACGAATGATAGCTTTTATATACTGCTGCATTTTAGAGGTATCTGAAACTGAATAGAAACTGCAATAGCCACATTTAGATGTGCAAAAAGGGATATGAATATAAATTGATAAATCTTTTTTCATAATTTAATCTAACTTCAAAACTGCCATAAAAGCTTCTTGAGGAACTTCAACGGACCCTAATTTTCTCATACGTTTTTTACCCTCTTTTTGCTTTTCAAGTAGTTTCTTTTTACGTGTAATATCACCGCCATAGCATTTTGCTAAAACATCTTTACGAAGTGCTTTAACCGTTTCTCTAGCGATTACTTTATTGCCGATTGTTGCCTGAATTGGAATTTCAAAGAGCTGTCTTGGAATATGTTCTTTTAATTTTTCTGCAATTCTTCTGCCTCTAGCATAGGATTTATCAGTATGTACAATAAATGAAAGTGCATCTACAACTTCACCATTTAGTAAAATATCAAGCTTTACAAGGTCGCTCTTTTTATAATCAGAAAGCTCATAATCAAAAGAAGCGTACCCTCTTGTTTTAGATTTTAAAGAGTCGAAAAAGTCATAAATTATTTCATTTAATGGTAGCTCATAATGAAGATTTACCCGCTCGGTATCGATATAAGTCATATTAATAAAAACTCCACGTCTATCTTGACAAAGCTCCATTATAGTGCCAACATAGCTAGACGGAAGGATAATATTTGCCTTTACAAATGGCTCATAACATTCAGCTATCATAGATGGATTTGGGTATTCAATTGGATTTGAAATCTGCTTTTCTTCCCCCGTTACAGTGACTATTCTATAAATAACACTAGGTGCTGTCGTTATAATATCAAGGTTATACTCACGTTCTATTCGCTCTTGAATTATCTCCATATGAAGTAGTCCTAAAAATCCACATCTAAATCCAAAGCCTAAAGCAACTGAGCTTTCAGCCTCAAAAGTAAGTGCTGCATCGTTTAAACGAAGTTTTTCAAGGGCATCTCTTAAATCGCCATACTTAGCACCATCAAGCGGATAAACTCCTGAATATACCATAGGATTTACTTTTTTATACCCTGCAAGTGCTGCTTTTGCTGGATTTTCTAATGACGTTACAGTATCGCCTACCGAGGTTTCTTTTACGTTTTTAATACTAGCTGTAAAATATCCAACCTCGCCTGCTATTAAAACATCTGTTGGTGAAAGTCCAAACGGACGCAAAAATCCAAGCTCTACAATTTCAAACTCAGCCCCTGTCGCCATTAGTTTTATCTTTTCACCGCTACGTATTTCACCGTCAAACACTCTTATGTAAACAATAACGCCCTTATAACTATCATAATAGCTATCAAAAACAAGCGCTCTTAGTGGCGCATTGGTATCCCCTTTAGGGCATGGGATTTTATTTACTATCATCTCTAGTACCTGATCGATATTAATACCATTTTTAGCCGAGATAAGTGGCGCTGTTGTAGCCTCAATCCCGATAACGTCCTCAATCTCTTTAATTACTCTATCAGGGTCAGCACTTGGTAAGTCGATTTTGTTTATTACAGGAACGACTTCAAGATTGCTATCAATAGCTAGATAGGTGTTAGCTAGCGTTTGCGCCTCAATTCCCTGAGCTGCATCAACTACTAAAATAGCACCCTCACAAGCGGCAAGACTTCTTGATACTTCATAATTAAAATCGACATGGCCGGGTGTGTCTATTAGATTTAAAATATACATATTCCCGTCTTTTGCCAAATAGTCAAGTTTTATAGCACGAGCTTTTATTGTAATGCCACGCTCCCGCTCAAGTTCCATATTATCAAGTACCTGCTCTTCCATATCTCGTTTTGCAACAGTCTGCGTTTGCTCTAAAATCCTGTCTGCAAGGGTTGATTTTCCATGGTCAATATGAGCGATTATGGAAAAATTTCTAATATATTTTTGCTCCATTTAATATTTCCTTTCAATTTTAAAAAATACTGTTTTTAAGTCTTTATAAATTTTTTTATTTTAAATTATTTTATTATTAATAATTTTATTTTTGATTTTAAGTTGTTTTATTTTAAGTTAAGTTGTTTTAAATTTTTTAAATAACTTATTTTATTGCAAATTATTTTGGGTAAATCAATTTATTATAAATTAAATTATTGCCTTCCATTTCAAATTGTTCAATACGTTTTTTAAGATCTTTATACAAATAGATAGCTTTTTGAGCAAACATACCGTCCCCCTGATTTACACTAGATAGATATTCATGAGCAATAAGTGCAAATGTTGATGACACAAGATGGTTATATTCTGGTGATAAAATTTCTTTACAGATAAAACTTTGTCGTGAATTATTAATATCCTCACCGCTAATTTCTAAGAGATTATGCTTTTTGCAAAGATACATAATTCTTTTTAACTGCTCCTTTGAATTTCTAGAAGGCATATATGTCACTGCTTTAAAACCCAGATTTACAAGCTCTGTAAAAAGAAGTTCTAAATAGTCATCTTCATATTTTTGTGGCTGTTTATCTCCTGTAACAGAGAGTGTAACATCGCCGAGATAGGCATATGCTGAAATTGCGCCGATTGAGTTTGTAAAATCGATAAACTCAAAAACTGTTGGACATTCGTCGGTTGCGTTTATATAAATTTTTGGTAGAAAACGGCTTTTAAGAATTCCGGTAAGGTCATAAACATAATGTTCGTTATCTTCATTTTCAAGGTAGTTTTTTATCTTATCAGGCATTAAAATATCAAAATTATCTTTTAAAAAGTCTACTATTTTAATGCTTTTGCCAAATTTTTCTATTAGAGCTTTTGCCATTTCATTCATAATATGTCGCTCTGTTATAGTGCCTTTATCCTGATTTTCTGTGCTATATACGTCCTTTAATTTTATATCAAACGGAGTTAGGATATTATTTAGATTTTCAATCATTTTTTTATTTCTAATATCTCGTTTTGCTCTAAAAGGTGCTAAAAATGTATTACACTTGTCAATATTTTGATGTGGAATTCCATGCGCTGCTACATAAATTATTGATTTTTGGTCAGGGTTATTAATTCTTTTACCAAAAAGGTTAGTATTGTCTGCTAAAACTCTTGCCTCAAAGCCACAGGTCACAGGAAAATTTGCGATTTTGGAGGCGTCAATAAATTCTTTACAACCACTAATAGTATCATGGTCCATTATCCCGGCTGTAATTAGTCCTGCTTTTTTAGCATAATAGACAGCGGCAGTCGGTGAGTATGGCGAGAACGAATAGATAGTATGGATATGGTTATTTACAAAGGCTTTATTCTTATAACCATCGTTATTTTGAGCGGATAATTCTTCAAGCTGTTTTAAAGCTTTTAAGCGGTCGTACCGATATGGTGCATTTAGTTGCTCTAATAACGTCATTTTGCTTACCCTCTTTTTACATTATTAATTTAGCGACAAACACCCAAAATGGTATTGTTATAACTGAAAATAATGTTGATAAAATAAAGGTTTTAGTTGCAAAAATAGCGTCTTTATCAAATTTTGTTGCAAACATTATAACAATAGTGGCAGATGGGCACGCTGTTGCTATTAAATTTACAATTAAAAGAGTATCAGAAATATTCAATAGCTTTAATATTATTAACATAAAAAAGGGAATTATCAATAATCTTACAAATTGAACGTAATAACTTCTAAGCCCTTTAAAAGCTGAGCTTATGCTACTTTTACCAATATACACACCAGCTACTAGCATTGCAAGTGGCATATTAAGATCGGCTAAATATTTAGTTGTTTGATACAAAACACCAGGCAATCGAATTTTACAAAAGAACATTATAAGACCAATTGCAACACTTATGATTACCGGATTTAAAAGCACTTTAAAATACGACTTCAAATCTTTTTTCGAAGTTAAAGTAATAAGTCCGTGCGTCCACACTAAAATGTTAAAAACCGTCACATAAGCACTAGCTAAAAAAGCTCCTGTTGCACCAAACACTGCGAAGATTAAAGGAAGTCCCATAAAGCCACAGTTTGTATATACTACTGAAAACCTCTCTATTGCAAGGTTTCTATTTTCCTTACCCCTTATAAAAATAACTGAAACAACTATCCCTAAAATATGGCTTATAACTGCTAGTACGAACGCCATTGCAAGCCCTTTGGCAAGCTCATTATTATACTCTACTTGGTATGAAAAAATAATAAGTGCGGGGGTTACAACAAGTAGCACTATATCGCTAAGTTGCTTGTTCCCGTGCAAAGTTATTATCTTTGTTTTATAACAAATAGCACCTATAATCATAATTAAAAGCATAATTATTACTTGTTTTAACACTATAAGGCTAAGTTCCAAACTCTTCTACTCCTTTTACAATTCAATATTTAGTATAACATTTCTTGTACACTATGTAAATAGCGTTGATGAGTATTTTTCTTATACCTATAAAAAAATCTACTGACATTTTCTATCAGTAGATTTTTATTTTATTATACTATTTAAACTTCCTATCAGAAATATCCTCTTGATCGTAATCATCAAATTCCTTAGCTGCATCTTTTTTCTTAACGACTAGTATATAGTATAAAAGTCCGCCAACAATCAAAATAGTAGCTACAACCACCGCTATTAATACCCATAACTTCATTGGACTATTCTTAGACTTTGTTTCTGTTTCGGCTATGTTTTCTTTTTCCCCTACCTCGGCTATGATATAATGACTAAAATGCTCTGTTTCAAAATAAATATTTCCATTATCTAAAACACTCTTAATCGGTGTAATCGTCCCGTCTGGTTCAAGGCGATATACCGCTACTTTTTGAGCATCGAAATCGTTTGGAATTGGTATAGAAACCTTAACAGTCCCCTCAAAAGTGAAGGACCTGTCATCAATTGTAACTGAAATGTCAAATAGCTTAAACTTTTCAATCTCTCTTGAGCTTAACGTCGATTTTGCTTTTGTGTATTCAAGCCCGGAGGTTATTTCTACAATTTTAACATTAGTTTCTTTTGGTAAAACGTCTTTTCCTGCCTCTATTGAAATGTTGGTTTTAGTATCTGTTATAATTAAATTGCCATTTGATGCGGAGGACGTCTTGTTCTCTGTGTTTACAGTGGGTTTTGATGATACTTCCGGCTTTTCAGAAGTTGCTGGTGGAGTTTCGCTTGAAGATGCGCCCGGCTCTTTTGATGAAACATCTTGACTGCTAGAATCTGGTTTTGCATATTCACTAGGCATAGCTCCAAGGCCATTGTAGTTCATAGTTGTTTTGTTTTCGGCAACGTCATTTCCCTCAAAGGCAATTGTGTCAATACACCAATCTACTCTGTCCTCTCGTTTTATCGTGTCAAAACGTACACTTGTAACGTAAGCCTCTTGAGCACCTTTATCCCATAATTTTTCCTTTGTAATGGTGAGAAAATCTTTGTCATTAAAGGTGTTTCCACCTGTGCGACATTTCATTTCACGAAGATTTACAGAGTATTGTTTCCATTTTTTACTATCTATCGTTATCTCTTTACCAAACAAATTATCTTTAACAGATAGGTTAGCAATAAGTGTTACCGGTGATTCTGCCTTTGCCCAAAAGGTAAGACTTGCATCGCTTCCATTTTCGACAACCTTTTCAAATGGCAATCTATCCTCTAGAATAATTCTAAAAAAACTACCGTCAGCAGGACTGCTAACTTTTAGGGATCTGTAATTTCCTTTTTCTCCATTAAAAATAGTTGGTCTGTTTGGCGCTGAATCGTTAGTTACTATTTTTATATGAATAGCTTTATTATACACAACGTCCGGCTCTTGAGGATAAAAACCGTTCTTTCTATCGGTATTTGAGCCTAAAAACTTCTCTGTATCGAGTGGCTCTGAGCCATAGTTTTCAAAGTTATACACCGCTACTTCTTTTGCTTTTGCGCTTACATTTATTATCGGGGTAACTATAAATATGCTTAATAAAACTACCGATATTATGCTCATTATTCCTTTTGAAAACTTCTTTTTCATAGTAACCCTTCTTTTTTCTTTTTTGTGTTTTAAAAGCTAAAGCTGTTATTTTATCTAAAATTTTATTTTTTTTAATTATAATTAATTGCAAAACTTTTAAATCTTTATTATACTTTATCATATATTATTAATACTGTCAAACTATTTTAGTGTATTTTATAATAGATTTCTTAAAAAATAGCATTGAATTTTTGTTAAACTCAATGCTATTTTATAAATTTTATTTT
>JAVVYT010000032.1:0-12147 GCA_036650995.1 Clostridia bacterium
GTTGAGCTTTGCGAAAAGTTGTCAAAAGTTACCTTCCAAAATTCAAGGCTATGCGTTTTTGGTAGCACAAGACGCAAGGATAAAAAAGTAAACGAAGATAAAAATATAAAAGCTATCATAGATAGCAATATCAAAACTGCCTCAATCTTTGGAAAAAGCTCTGTTTTTCAGGTGGAAAAGGTGTTGCTTGTTTCTAAAAAAGAAAATCTAGAGATAATATTTGATACAATAAGCTATCTTACTGAAAATGGGATAGACGTTTTGTTTGATGCGGAACATTTTTTCGATGGATATAAGGAAAATAGCGAGTATGCTTTAGAGGTTTTAACCGTTGCAAAAAATGCCGGAGCTAAAACGTTAGTGCTGTGTGATACCAATGGTGGTAGCTTTCCTGATGAAATTTATAGTATTACAAAAGATGTTGTAGATAAAATAAAAGCTAAAATAGGAATTCATTGCCATAACGATATGGGATTTGCAACCGGCAATACTTATATGGCGGTAATAGCAGGGGCAACTCATATTCAAGGCACTTTTACAGGTTTTGGTGAACGCTGTGGTAATGCGGCACTCTCTAGCTTAATTCCAGCCCTTGAGATAAAAAAAGATTACGAGTTAATTCCAAAAGATAAACTAAAACTACTTACAAGTTCGGCAAGGGAAATAGCGGAGATATCGAATATAATTTTATCGAATAATAAGCCGTTTGTGGGTCATTCAGCATTTACCCATAAAGCCGGAATGCACCTTGACGGAGTATACAAAGACAAAAGTTCTTTTGAACACATAGACCCTGCTAAAATCGGCAATAGTAGTAGGTTTTTAATTTCAGAGCTATCAGGAAAATCCGCTCTTATTATGAAACTTAAAAGTTTTTGCAGTAAAGACGAAATAAAAAATATTGATATTAGCGTTTTACTAGACAAAATTAAGAAGCTTGAGCAAAAAGGATATAGCTTTGAAAGTGCCGGTGGAAGTTTTGAGCTTATTGTTTACAAAGAACTTGGAAATTTTGTTCCGTCCTTTAAACTAGAAAAATTTAAGTTAATTTCATTTTTAGATGCTGATAATCTATCTAAAACTGAAGTTACAATGAATATAACGGTAGGGAATGCCCATAAAACCTCTGTTGCAGTTGGCGAAGGTCCAGTACACGCTTTAGATAATGCGTTAAGGGCGGCTCTTATAGATTTTTATCCTGAGCTATCTGCTCTTTCTCTTTCTGACTATAAAGTGCGTGTTTTGGAGGGCAAAGCTACAACATCATCAAGAGTGCGTGTTCTTATCGAGTCGACCGACGGGAAAAATGTATGGAATACAATAGGTGTTTCAAACGATATTATAAAGGCAAGTTTTATAGCACTTGTTGATGCAATTGAGCTAAAATTATTAAATATTAATTAAGAGGGGATATGTTTTTATGGCAATGACAACTACTGAAAAGATTTTGGCAAAGGCATCAAATAAAAAAAATGTAGTGCCGGGTGATTTAATTATGGCAAAATTAGATTTAGTATTAGGTAATGATATTACCTCTCCAATAGCCATTAAAAATATGTTAAATGCCGGAATTAACACAGTTTTTGATACCTCTAAAATAGCGTTAGTGCTAGACCATTTTACCCCTAATAAAGATATAAAATCAGCCGAGCAGTGTAAATTTGTGCGAGAATTTGCTAAAAATCAGAAAATAGTAAACTTTTTCGATGTAGGAAAAATGGGCATTGAACACGCACTTTTACCCGAGCAAGGGTTAATAGCTCCTGGTGAAGTTATAATAGGCGCTGATTCTCACACCTGCACTTATGGTGCGATTGGGGCATTTGCAACCGGAATAGGCAGTACCGATATGGCGGCAGGAATGGCTACCGGAAAGTGTTGGTTTAAAGTGCCAAGCTCAATAAAAATAAATATTAGCGGTGCTTTTTCCTCTTCATATATTAGCGGTAAAGATTTAATTTTAAATATCATAGGTAAACTAACAGTGGACGGAGCATTATATAAAGCTTTAGAGTTTATGGGAGATGGCATAAGAAATTTATCGATAGATGATAGGCTTTGTATTGCTAATATGGCAATTGAGGCAGGTGCTAAAAATGCAATTTTCCCAGTTGATGAGGTTACTTTAAAATACCTTGAAAATAGAGTTACAAGAGAATATGAAGTGTTTTCACCTGATGAAGATGCGAAGTTTGATAGCTGTATTAATATAGATTTATCTGAAATTTCAAGCACAGTAGCGTTTCCACATTCACCCGATAATGTAAGAATAGTAAAAGATATAAAAGAAAAAATTAGTATAGACCAGGTAGTGATTGGCTCTTGCACTAATGGCAGAATAGAGGATTTGAGAATTGCCGCTAAGGTTTTAAAAGGTAAAAAAATTGCCGATGGTGTTCGTACTATTATAATACCTGCAACAAACACAATATATCTAAACGCAGTTCACGAGGGACTTATTGACATTTTTATAAATGCCGGAGCGGTAGTTAGCACGCCAACTTGTGGACCGTGTTTAGGCGGGCATATGGGAATACTAGCTAGTGGCGAGAGTGCAGTTGCAACAACAAATCGTAATTTTGTCGGAAGAATGGGAGATGTAAATAGTAAGGTTTATCTTTCAAGTCCAGCAGTTGCGGCAATGAGTGCTATAAAAGGGTATCTTAGTGCAGAGTTTGAGGATTAATAAAAGGGGGAGGGTTTTAAGTTATGATAATAAGCGGTAAAGTTTTTCGTTATGGTGATAATGTTGATACCGATGTGATAATTCCTGCTAGATATTTGAATATTTCAGATTTAAATGAGTTATCTTTGCATTGTATGGAAGATATTGATAAGGATTTTATAAAAGAAGTATCAAAAGGCGATATAATAGTCGCTAATAAAAATTTTGGCTGTGGCTCTTCACGTGAACACGCACCACTTGTAATAAAAAATAGTGGCATATCTTTAGTAATTGCAAAATCTTTCGCTAGAATTTTTTATAGAAATGCAATAAATACAGGGCTTGCAATTTTAGAATGTCCAGAGGCGGTGGATTTTATTACTAAAGGTGATATTTTAAATGTTGATATAAGCACAGGCAAAATTTTAATAGTTAATAAAAATAAAACTTTTTTATGCACGCCATTTCCTATCTTTATAGAGAAGATAATATCAAGTGGCGGACTTATGAACACTATTAGGAGGGATTAAATTGACATATAAAATCGGGATAATAAGGGGCGATGGAATAGGCCCTGAAATAATAGAACAGGCAATTATTTGCTTAAATAAAATTTCTTTTAAATATGGCTTGACATTTAGTTACATAGAGCTTATTATGGGTGGCGTAGCATACGATAAAACAGGAAATCCATTACCGCAAGAAACTATAAAAGCTGCTTTGAAATGCGATGCAATACTATTAGGAGCAGTTGGCGGACCAAAATGGGATAACCTAAAAGGTGTGCTAAGACCAGAAGCTGCATTGCTTGGAATTCGCAAAGCATTGGGGCTTTACGCCAATTTAAGACCAGCTTTACTTTACAAAGCACTAGAAAATGCCTGCCCTTTAAAAGAGAGTATAATAGGTAGTGGCATTGACTTAGTGGTAGTAAGGGAGCTTACAGGAGGGATATATTTTGGAGAGAAAAGATTATACAAAACCAAAGATGGTGAAGAAGCGTATGATACCGAAAAATATAACGAGTCCGAAATAAAGAGAATTGCCAAAGTGGCATTCGACCTTGCAAGAGCAAGGCGTTTTAAAGTTACAAATATTGATAAAGCAAACGTGCTTGAAAGCTCTAGATTATGGCGTAAAGTAGTGCATAATGTTCATAAGGATTATGCTGATGTTACGCTGTGTGATATGTTTGTTGATAATGCGGCAATGCAGTTAGTGCGTGACCCGGGGCAGTTTGATGTTATTTTAACTAGTAATATGTTTGGTGATATTTTATCGGACGAGGCGGCAATGATTACAGGCTCTATCGGTATACTACCATCTGCTAGTATGGGCAAGACAGCACCATTTTTATACGAGCCAATTCACGGCTCTGCACCGGATATCGCAAATCAAAATATAGCAAACCCAATAGCTACAATTTTATCGGCAGCTATGATGCTTAGAAATTCGTTTAAAGAGGAAAATGCAGCTAAGGCTATTGAAAACGCTGTAAATACAGTGCTTTTAAAAGGATATAGAACAGCTGATATCGGTAATCAAAATATAGTTTCAACGTCAAAAATGGGCGAGCTGATTTCTAGTTTTATTTAGTTTTAAAACCTTAAGTTGGCAGAAAGAGAAGATAAATATTATGAAAAAAATAATTTCAGTCTTACTACTAATTTCACTTATAATAATGCCAACCTCTTGCAAAAAACCTGCAACTTCAAATATAGATAATAGCGAGCAAAGTAGCTCATCGGAAATTTTAGACGGCGCATTAGGTAGCTCTGATACAACATCTAGTGAAAATCCTGATAGTAGCTCTTCTGAAACAACATCAAATGAAGCTAGTAGCGGCTTATTTACCAAAAATCCGTTTTCTTCTTCAAGTACAGTTTCAGAAGCTAATTCTAATGGAAATAATCCTTCAAGCGGTACTACTAATAATGACGAGCAGAATAAAAACCCCTCAAATGATGGTAGCTCTTCTAATAATAGCTCATCTAGTAGCTCTAGCAGTTCTAGCAGTAGCTCTTCTAGTAGTTCTTCTAGCTCTAGTAGTTCATCTAGTAGCTCTAGTAGTTCGTCGCAACCACTTCCACCAAATACATTGCCAAACGGAGTAGAATATAAAAGCCTTATTTTCAATGACGATTTTTCTGGAAATAGGTTAAATACCTCTAAATGGGAGCTTTGTCCTGAATGGTCAAGGCAAGGTGGAGCATGCACCTGGAAAAATTCTATGACAAGTGTTTCTGGTGGAAATTTAGTTTTATCAATAAATAAAGACCCATTAAATCCAAGAAAGACGATAGCTGGAGCTGTGCGTACTTCTGGAAGATTTTCTAATAGCTTTGGATATTATGAGGCTAGAATTAAATTCCCTACTATGAAAGGCTCATGGGGAGCTTTTTGGATAATGGCAGGAGATGTTAATAAAGTCGATAATAGTGGGCGAGATGGCTCAGAAATTGACATAATAGAAACAATAGATAACATAAAAACCAAGTCAAACCACGCAGTTCATTGGGACGGATATGATAGCGGTCATAAATCACAAGGCAAAATTTTAAATGAAAATATCTATGACGGAAACTTCCATACCTTTGGCTTTTTATGGACTAATTCTAAATATGTTTTTTATATTGATGATAAAATAACATGGGAAACAACAGCGGGCGGAGTATGTCAAAACCCTGGCTATATGAAACTTACAGTTGAATCTGCTTTTTGGAATGGCTCTGATGCGTCCGACGCTATGGCAAATTTACCTCAAAAAATGTTTGTAGATTATGTAAAAGTATATTCTTTAAAATAAAACAAACAATTAAAATATAATAATACAAGCATAAAACAGAAAATAATAATACAAATATAAAAAAGCAAAAAAATAAAATTAAAAATAAATAAAAAATTAATTGGAGATTTAATATGTTTGCACTTAGATTTGTGTTTTCAAATTATGGAAAACATAAGTATTTATACCTATTTAGCTTACTTTTATCTGCAGTTTCATCAGTTATGGTTATAATTGTGCCATCTTATATAAGAAAAATCATTGATAATGTAATTATTGGTGGTGAGTATAATCTATTAATTAGCTATGTAATTGCAATTATTTTGTTCACTTTAATACGAACAGTACTAAGATATTTTATGATAATATTCATTGAAACAGCCTCACAAAAAATGATTTTAAGAGTGCGTGAACGTTGTTTTCATTCAATAACAAATCAAGAACAATCTTTCTTCTCACATCGCACGAGTGGCGATATTATGACTAGACTTACAGCAGATATAGACACAGTTTACCATACAGCAGCTTGGATTTCCTTTAACGTTGTTGATGCTGTTGTTATGTTTATTACAGCTATTGTATACCTTTGCACAATAAATCTTTGGTTTACATTGTGCCTTGTAGTAGCTTGTCCTTTAGTCGGAATTATATCTTTTGTAATGTCCAAAAAAATTCAGCCTATGTATGAGGCTCTTCGTGATAAATTATCGCATTTAAATGTTGTTGCTAAAGAAAATATAGAGGGAATGCGAATAGTAAAAAGTAGTACTAACGAAAAGTTTGAGCTTGAAAAATTTACAAAGATAAACAATGAATATCGTGATGAAAATATAAAAACAAATAATGTTTATTTTGAATTTTTCCCCTATATAGAAGGCATAGCACAGGCAGTACCGATATTAACAATTTTAGCTGGTGCATTTATCATAATCCTTAGTAGCGGTAATGTTTTATCTATTGGAGATCTTATAGCATTTTCAACATTGTCAGGAACTATAATGGGACCTATGAGAATGCTTGGAATGATAATTAATGACTACTCAAAATTTCTAGCATCTGCTAAAAAAGTTATCGATGTTTATTATGGTAAACCACTTATTTTAAAAAGTACAAATGGTATTCGTAAAAATGAGCGGTATAATGGCATAATTGAGTTTTTAAATGTATCCTTTAAGTATGAAAATGAATATACTTTAAAAAATATTTCGTTTTTCGTAAACAGTGGTGAAACAGTAGTAATTATGGGCGGAACTGGAAGCGGAAAAACTACTATTGCCAATTTAATCCCACGACTTTATGATGTAAATGAAGGTCAAATTTTAATAGATGGTATTGACGTTAGAAAATACGATCTTGAAGAAATGCGTTCAAATATAGCGGTTGCAACACAGGATATTTTTATCTTTTCAGATTCAATTGCGGCAAATATAGCCTTTTCAAATCCTTCTTTATCAAGAGAAGAGATAGAAAGTTTTGCAAGGGCGGCAGATGCGCATAACTTTATTTTAAACACAGAAAATGGATATGATACAGTAGTTGGTGAAAAGGGTGTTGGCTTATCAGGTGGGCAAAAACAAAGGTTAGCTTTAGCACGTGCATTAGCAAATAAACCTTCAGTTTTAATTCTAGATGACACTACAAGTGCGTTAGATTATAACACCGAAAGGTTTGTAAACGAACAGATGAATGAGCTTCCATATAAGCCTACTAAGATAATAATAGCTAGCAGAATTTCATCAGCGAAAAATGCAGACAAGATTTTGTATTTAGAAAACGGAGAAATAGTTGAAATGGGTACGCACGAGGAGTTACTAGCGAAACGTGGATACTATTATGAAGTTTATAAAATGCAGGTGCTAGATAATGACACCGAAAATGGAGGTGTTTTATAATGGCAAGAAACAGAATAAATGTAGACGAAAATCTAAAAACACCTTTTAATATGTCGCATTTCAAACGTAGCTTAAAATATGTAACAAATTATAAAGGTAAAATGGCTCTTGCTTTTGCACTGAACTTTATAGCACTTATAGTAGCTCTTTTCACCCCTAGTTTGTTGGCAAAATTACTAGACGTTGCTATTCCGAATAAGGATATAAAGCTTGTAATTATTCTAGGCGTTTTGATGCTTTTATGTATCTTAATTAATATTATCTTTGCAACAATAAAATCCAAAATAATTATTAAAGTCGGGCAGAATATCATTTACGACATTAGGCAGGATTTATTTGCACATATGCAGGAACTTCCTTTTACCTATTATGATAATAGACCGTATGGCAAAATTTTAGTGCGTGTTGTAAACTATGTAAATAACGTTTCTGATATGCTATCAAATGGGCTTGTAAACTTTGTTATAGACATTTTAAATATAATATTTATTACAGTTTTTATGTTTGCGACGAATGCAAAGCTTGCCCTTATTGTGCTATCGGGACTTCCATTTTTATTAATTATCGGATTTGTGCTTTTACCTATCCAAAGAAAAATGTGGAAAAATCTTTCAGCTAAGTTTTCTAACTTGAATGCGTTTATAAGTGAGAGTATTAGCGGTGTTAAAATATCACAGCTTTTTACTAGAGAAAAAGAAAATGAAGAGATGTTCTCTGAAATAGCTAAAGAAAATAAGACTATGTGGATGAAAACCATCTGGATAAATGCGATTACTCCTTTTGCTGTTGATAACATTCAAAACCTTGTATTAATGGCGGTGTATGTTGTCGGAATATCAATGATTACAGGGGTTACAGGTGGAATTACTGTCGGAGTTTTATTTGCTATGACAAACTATGCCTCACGTTTTTGGCAACCAATAGTTAGTATTTCAAATATTTATAATTCGTTTATTAATACAATTGCATACCTAGAGCGTATCTTTGAAACGATGGACGAGCCGATAGAAGAGTGCGATAAAAGTCTTAGAAAATTACCGCCTATGAATGGTGATGTTGAGTTTAAAAATGTTACTTTTGGCTATCTTGAAGATGATGTTGTTCTTGATAACGTTTCTTTCAAGGTTAAAGCAGGGGAGAGCATTGCACTTGTAGGACCTACCGGAAGTGGAAAGACAACTATTGTAAATCTACTTTCAAAATTCTATAAAGCTCGTAGTGGTGAAATATTTATAGACGGTCATAATATAAATGAATATTCAAATAATTCTATTCGTAGTCAAATGGGAATAATGCTTCAAGATAGTTTTGTATTTTCAGGTACTATTCTAGATAATATTATTTATGGAAAACGAAATGCTACTATGGAAGAAGTAGAAAAGGTATGTGAAATTACCTGTTGTGATGAGTTTATAGATAATTTTGAAGAGGGATACGATTTTGTTTTAAACGAAAAAGGCGCATGTCTTTCAAGCGGATATAGACAGCTTTTATCCTTTGCTCGTACATTAATAGCCGACCCTAAAATCTTGATTTTAGACGAAGCGACAGCATCAATTGACACTAAAACCGAAAAATTAGTTACAACCGCAATTGATAAAATGCTGAAAAACAGAACGTCATTTATAGTGGCACATAGGCTTTCTACAATTAGCAATTGTGATAGAATTATCTTTATTAAAGACGGAAAAATTACAGAGTCTGGTAGTCATAAAGAATTAATTAAGCTACGTGGTGATTACTATAATCTTTATACATCACAATAGTTTAAAAACGGTGTAAAATATCTAATGCACTGTATCAAAGGGAGATATAAATGGGACTTTTAGAACTTATTTTAATAGCAATCGGATTATCAATGGACGCTTTTGCAGTATCTATCTGTAAAGGTCTTAATATGACTAAAAAAAGCTATAAAAACTGCTTTTTAATAGGAATTTTCTTTGGAGGCTTTCAGGCTTTAATGCCATTTATTGGCTGGCTTTTAGGCACTAGTTTTCAAAAATATATTATGTCCTTTGACCATTGGGTAGCTTTTTTTCTGCTAGCTATAATAGGCGGAAAGATGATTTACGAGTCTACTAATAAAGATAAGCAAAAGGATAAATGTGCTGATAATCTTGTGATAAAAGAACTTTTTATTCTAGCAATTGCAACTAGTATCGATGCACTAGCTGTTGGCATTACCCTTGCTTTAATACCAAACACTAATATATTACTATCAGTAATTTTAATAGGAATTATTACCTTTGCCTTTTCTTTTGTCGGAGTGTTAATCGGTAATAAATTTGGGGCAAAATATGAGAAAAAAGCTGAACTTGTAGGCGGTATTATCCTCGTTTTAATAGGTTTTAAAATTTTACTAGAACATCTTATTTGAGAAAAAAATATAAATAAAATCTTTAGCTAAAAACTAAAGTCTAAAAGTTAAAAGTGTTAGTTTTAAAAGATAGTCTGTTTAAATAATGGGCTATCTTTTTTTAGTTTTTATGAAAAGATAATTTTAGTAGTGAAAAAAACCGCTTAATGTGATATAATTTATAAAGCTATTAAAATTATCTATTAAAGGGAGAAATAAATGCTATTATCAGCACAACATATATCGAAAAATTATGACGTTAAAGAGCTATTAAAGGACGTTTCTTTGTTTTTAAACGAAAAAGAGCGGATAGGAATAGTTGGAATAAATGGAACAGGCAAAAGCACGTTACTTAAAATACTAGCCGGGATTGAGTCATATGACAGCGGTACTATTGCGACAAATCCAAACATCAGGATAGTGTATTTACCTCAAAACCCTGAAATATCAGAAGATATGTCTATAATGCAACAGGTGTTTTCAGATTTTTCTGAGGACTTTTTTAAGCTTTTTGAGTATGAGGCAAAAACAATGCTAACAAAGCTTGGCTTTTCAGATTTCAATATAAAAATGGGAACATTATCAGGCGGTCAAAAAAAGAGAGTTGCATTAGCGACTGCGCTTATTCACCCTAGTGATATTTTGATTTTAGATGAGCCGACAAATCACCTTGATAGCGATATGGTACTTTGGCTAGAACAGTATTTAACAAAGCTTACTAAAGGGCTTATTATGGTAACGCATGATAGGTATTTTTTAGAGCGAGTAGTAACTAGAATAGTGGAGCTAGCAGAGGGTAATCTATACTCATATGAGGCGAACTATTCAAAATATTTAGAGCTAAAATCAGAGCGTTTTGAAATGCAGACAGCAACAGAGCGAAAGCGAGTTTCACTTCTTAAAAAAGAGGTTAAATGGATAATGCGAGGAGTTCGTGCTCGTGGCACTAAGAGTCGTGAACGAATAGAACGTTTTGAGCAGTTAAAAGAATCGGTAGCTCCAAATGCAACAGAAAACGTTCAAATAGCAACACTTTCAAACAGACTAGGTAAAAAAATCATCGAACTTAGCGATATTTCAAAAAGTTTTGATACTAATAAAGTTGTCGATAATTTTTCATATATGATTTCACGTGATGATAGAATAGGAATAATAGGGCATAACGGAGTCGGAAAATCAACATTATTAAATATAATATCAGGGGAGATAAAGCCGGATATAGGGTTTGTAGATGCCGGAACAACGGTTAAAATAGGATATTTTACGCAGGAGTGCAAAGACCTAGATTTTACTAAAAAAGTATATGATTTTATAAGCGGTATAGGTAATGAGATAAAGACTGATGACGGTGTATTTTCAGCGTCACAGATGTTAGAGAGATTTTTATTTACAACATCACTTCAGCAGCAAACAATAGGCAGATTAAGCGGTGGTGAAAGACGTCGGCTTTACCTTTTAAGTGTTCTAATGGACGCACCTAATGTTCTTCTTTTAGACGAGCCGACAAATGATTTAGATATAGAAACGCTAACTATTTTAGAGGACTACTTAGAGTATTTTAGTGGTGCTGTAATTTCTGTTTCTCACGATAGATATTTTCTTGATAAAATGGCTAGTAAAATATTTGAAGTGACTGATAATGGGATAATAAATATCTATAATGGAAATTTTTCTGACTATACTAAAAAGAGAAAACCAATAGAAAAGCAGGCGACAAAAGCTAAAAAATCAGATTTTAAAGTAACCGATAATACTCCTATCAAAAAATTAAAATTCACCTTTAAAGAGCAAAAAGAGTATGAGGGTATTGAAAATGAAATAGAAGAGATAGAAAATAAAATTACAGAGGTAAATTCTGAGATTTTGGTAAGCTCAAGTGATTATCTGCGTTTACAAGAGTTATCAGAAAAAAGCCAAGCACTATCAAAATTACTAGACGAAAAAACTAATAGATGGTTATATTTAAGTGAGCTAGCAGAAAAAATAGCGGCTCAGTAACAAAAAAGCCTAAAAAAAAATAAAAAATCGCTTTAAAGGTTAATATTTTATTACAAATACTTGTATTTTTAGATAAGATACATTATAATAAACTAAGATAAAATAATTTTGGTTTAAAATTATAAATTACAGTAAAATAAAAAGCATTTAAAAAATAAACTTTAAAACGAATTTTAAAAACTGGCGATACTATTAAAAAACAAAGGAGCTTGCCTAGTGAAAAATGTACTGGAATATCTTGAACAAACTACAATTGATTTTAAAGACAAAATTGCAGCGCAGGATGGAAATTCCGCTGTTACATATAATGAGCTTCTTTTAGCGTCGCAAAGGGTAGGCTCATTTTTAGCGGAAACGAAAACGGCAAGAACTGCTATTCCTGTTTTTATGGAGAAAAGTATTAATACTTTATCTGTCTTTTTTGGTGCTGTTTATGCAGGCTGTTTTT
>JAVVYT010000033.1:0-12117 GCA_036650995.1 Clostridia bacterium
AGAAGTAATTGGTGGCGATTTACGTCACTCATATTTAGCTAAAGAATTATCAGAGGAAAATTTTGAAGTATTCGCATATGGAATTTGTGATATCAACATTAAAAACAATAATATTGTTTTATGCAAAAATATTCACGAAGCAATAGAAAGTGCTGAAATAATAATACTTCCATTACCATTTAGTACCGATAATATAAATTTGAATGCTATTTCTTTAAAGGTTCATTTACCGTTAATAGAAATCTACTCATTACTTAATAAAAATCAAATTTTAATTGGTGGTAATTTTAATAAGGACATTTATGATTTTAGCAATAAGCATGGTTTTAAAATATTTGACTATTTCAAAAGAGAAGAATTAGTAATTCAAAATATAATACCTACTGCTGAGGGGGCATTACAGATTGCAATGCAAGAAACAGCTTTTACAATTCATAATTCAAATTGTGTTGTTTTAGGTTTTGGTAGAATTTCAAAACTTCTTTCTAAATACCTTAAATCTCTAGGTTCTAATGTTTTTGTTTTTGCACGCAAATATTCTGATCTAGCATGGATCGACACATATGGATACACTCCATGTAATTACAGTTCTATGCTTGATATACTTCCAAAAGCAAATATAATATTTAATACTGTTCCATCTTTATTAATTGATGAAAAAGCTCTTAAAGTTATAAAAGATGATACTGTTATCATTGATTTAGCTTCTCGACCTGGTGGAATTGATTTCGCCTGTGCTGCTTCCTTTTCAAAAAAAGTTATTTGGGCTTTATCATTACCAGGTAAAGTAGCACCTTTCACATCAGGTAAAATCATAAAAAACACAATTATAAATATTCTAAATGAGGAGGAAAAAAATGTATAAATCAACAATTGGTTATGCCTTTTGTGGCTCTTTTTGTACTTTTAAAGCCAGTATAAATGCCTTAAAAGCAATTCCTAATGATATCTTTAAAATCATACCAATTATGTCTTTTAATGCTTATTCTATAAACACACGATTTGGTAAAGCATCTGATTTTATAGAAGAGATAGAATCAATCTGCCATAATAAAATTATTCATACTATTGAAGACGCCGAGCCTATCGGACCTAAAAGTATTTTAGATGCATTAATTATTTCACCATGTACAGGCAATACTTGTTCTAAAATTTCTTTAGGAATTACAGATACGCCTGTCACAATGGCAGCTAAAGCTCATTTAAGAAACGCTAAGCCTCTTATTATAGCCATAGCTACAAATGATGCCTTAGGCATTTCCGCAAAGAATATAGGTGTTCTACAAAGCACAAAAAACGTATATTTTGTTCCATATGGACAAGATGATCCAATAAAAAAAGCTACTTCAATAGTAGCTCATTTTGATAAAATATTAGATACTCTTAATCTTGCGTTAGATTTAAAACAAATTCAGCCAATACTAGCCCAATAGAAACCCAAGTGAAGTTTTAAAAAATAAAACAATCAAAGTAACTATTACATCAGCTATAAAAACACCAATAGAAATTGCTAATAAAGATTTTTTGAATTTAATTCCTAAAAAATCTGCAACTAAAGCTCCTGTCCATCCGCCTGTACCAGGAAGAGGAATTGCAACAAAAAATACAAGTCCCCAAAAAGAAAGATTTTGATGCTTTTCAGCAGCTTTTTGAGCTTTATTCTCAATAAAGTCAACTATTTTTTTTAAAAAACTAATTTTTTTCATCCATTTAAGAATTGAACTAATAAAAAGCAAAATAAATGGAATAGGTAACATATTTCCTAAAAAAGCTACTATAAAAGTTATAACTGGGTCTATACCTTGAACAATTCCTAAAGGAACAGCTCCTCTAAGTTCTACGATTGGCAATAAAGCACAAATAAAAACAGAAATAATTTTAAAGCGTGGTCCAAAAAAATCTGTTATAGCATCGGTTATTCCGTTCAACAACATCACTCCTTATTTTTTTTAATTGTATCATATAATTTGTGCTTTGTCATTATATTTTTTTATAATTTGAAAAATAATAAAAGCAAGCGTGGAATTTACTCCCATTTTAATGAGATTAAAAGGTAAAATAATCGGTAAAATCATCGGTAAAACACTAGATAACGATTGACCTAAAAACAGTGGTGTGAAAATAATATTCCATAATATCATTCCAACTGTTGACGTAATAATTCCAGCTATAATTGCAATTATAAGATTTTTAACATTCTTCTTTCGATTATATATTAGTCCTGCGACTAAAACATAGCTACCAGTAGCGAAAACATGCATAATAATTCCAATTACTCCGCTACTACCACTTACGGTCAATCCCTGTAGCACTGAAACTATAACAGTAATAATAAGTCCGATTGGTGTACCCATTAAAAAAGTAGCTATAAAAATCGATATATCTGCAGGATCATATTCCAAGAATGGAACAAACAACGGAAACCTAATAAAATATACTAAAACAACCGATATAGCAATTAGTATTCCTGAAAAAGTTAGTTTTCTTAATTTCATTTATAATATCTCCTTTATAATATGAATATTCTATTTTTTATTATTAATTACAAATAAAAGCCCTATGTCATTAAAAACATAGGGCTTTAAAATCATAATATTAAAATATTAATTTTACGGTTTACTTCTCTCATCCAGACTATACTGTCGGTAACGGAATTACACCGTTTCGTGCCAAAGGCTTGCGGACTATACCGCCGGTAGGGAAATGCTCCCTGCCCCGAAGTAATTATTAAATTGAAAGAATTTACAATTAGTTAATCAATGTAACTTCTGTAGCTTTATCAAAAATATGCACTTTATTGATTTCCATACAAACTTTAATTTTATCTTCAGCTTTAATTGCGGTAGTTGGAGCAACTCTTGCAGTAAGTTTTGTTCCTAATACATCAATATAAAGATATGTTTCAGCTCCCATAAGCTCAGTTACATCAACAGTTGCATCAACAACATAATCTTTATGTTCAGCTAAATAATTTGGTTCGTTATGAATATGCTCAGGTCTAATACCAAAAACAATTTCTTTGTCAACAGCTGCTTTTACAGCATCGTTAAGCTTTTCTTCTGGTAAAACGAAGTTATATGTAGCTCCATCAATAATACCAAACTCAATTGAATAAACATCTTTTTTCTTAACAATTGTACCATCAAAAAAGTTCATTTGCGGAGAACCAATAAACCCTGCAACAAACATATTAATTGGTCTTTCATACAATCTTTGAGGAGTATTAACTTGCTGAATAAAACCATCTTTCATAACAACAATTCTATCACCCATTGTCATAGCCTCAGTTTGATCATGTGTTACATAAATAAATGTTGTACCTAGTTTTAAGTGAAGTGTTGAAATCTCTGTTCTCATTTGTGCACGAAGTTTTGCATCTAAGTTTGATAATGGCTCATCTAGTAAGAAAACTTTTGGTTCACGTACAAGTGCACGACCTAAAGCAACACGTTGGCGTTGACCACCTGAAAGAGCTTTTGGTTTTCTGTCTAGTAAATGAGTGATGTCAAGAATACGAGCTGCTTCTTCAACTCTTTTTTTAATTTCATCTTTTGGAACTTTACGAAGTTTAAGACCAAATGCCATATTTTCAAATACAGTCATATGAGGATATAAAGCATAGTTTTGGAAAACCATTGCAATATCTCTGTCTTTTGGAGCAACATCGTTAACTAATTTGTCCGCAATGTAAAGCTCACCTTCTGTAATTTCTTCAAGTCCTGCTATCATTCTTAATGTTGTAGATTTACCACATCCTGATGGTCCTACAAGAATAATAAATTCCTTATCCTTAATCTCTAGATTGAAATCTGAAACAGCCACTACGTTTCCTGGATATTTTTTATAAATTCCTTTTAATGATAAGCCTGCCATATTTTTTCCTCCTAAAATTTGCCTTCCAGCATGAATTTTTATGTACTGTGTTATTGAATATATGATACCATATATATCAACATATTACTAGAGCTTTATTGTACAAATTTTTAAAATATATTTTGGTTAATATTTATAGCCTAACTATCAATATAGATATTTTTCAACGATAAAGCTATTCTTTTTTTAGCTATATCAACAGAAACCACTCTCACTTTAAGAATATCACCCACAGATAAAATATCTGATGGATGCTTAATAAATCTATCTGATATCTCAGAAATGTGTATTAAACCATCTTGATGAACGCCTATATCGACAAAAGCACCAAAATCTATTACATTTCTAACAGTTCCAGTCAAGACCATATCTTGCTTTAAATCCTTAATATCTAGTAAATCGGATCTTAATTCAGGCTTTGGTAATTCATCTCTTATGTCACGTCCTGGTTTTGATAACTCTTCCAATATATCTAATAAAGTCGGAATACCTATATTAATTTCTAAAGCTAATTTATCTAATCCATATTCTTCAGTTTTTCTTTTAATTTCAGTTCCCTTATTTTCAGAAACTACCTCTAAATCATATCCTAAAATTTTTAGAAGTTTTAATGTTGATTGATAAGACTCAGGATGTACAGAAGTATTATCTAAAACATTTTCACTTTCGCTTATTCTTAAAAAACCTGCACATTGTTCAAATGCTTTCGCTCCTAATTTACTAACTTTTTTAAGTTCTTTTCTATTTTTAAATTTTCCAACCTCTTCTCTAAATAAAACAATGTTTTTGGCAATAGTCTTATTTATCCCAGCGATATATGACAAAAGAGAATATGAAGCAGTATTAGCGTCAACTCCAACAGTGTTTACACAATTTTCTACTACTCCCTCTAATGTTTCATCTAAAAAATATGACTTCATATCGTGCTGATATTGACCGACTCCAATAGCTTTTGGATCGATTTTGACTAGTTCAGCTAACGGATCTTGAAGTCTTCTTGCTATTGAAATTGCACTTCTATATGAAACATCTAATTCTGGAAATTCTTCAGCTCCAAGTTTCGATGCTGAATAAACTGATGCTCCAGATTCAGAAACCATAGCGTAAGTTAAATCAAACGAGTTTTCTTTTATAATGTTAGAAATAAAAATTTCACTTTCTTTTGATGCAGTGCCATTGCCAATAGCCACAATTGTTATTTTATATTTTTTAATTAAATCTACGACTATTTTACTAGCCTCTAAAACTTTATTTGCAGGAGGTGTAGGGAAAATTACGCCAGTATATAATGGCTTGCCCGTTTCGTCAACAACAGCTAATTTACAACCTGTTCTATAAGCAGGATCTAAACCTAAAACTATTTTCCCTTTTAACGGTGATGTCAAAAGCAAATTTTTAAGATTAACACCAAAAATTTTAATTGCTTGTTCAGACGCCTTATCGGTTAATTCGTTTCGTATTTCCCTTTCAATAGATGGATAGATAAGCCTTTTATATGCGTCCTCACATGAAGATTCTAAAACTGAAACAAAAGTTGATTTGTCATTAATAATAACACAACCTTTAATATATGAAACATTAGAAATTTCATTACATTCTAAGCTTACAGAAAGAATTTTTTCAGCTTCTCCCCTGTTTATAGCTAAAATTTTATGTGGTTGTATTAATCTTATTTCTTGTTTAAAATCGTAATAATTACTATAAACACTATCTTTGTCTTTATCTCCTTTTGATTTCAAAAATCCTTCTCTAGTTATTTTTTCTCTTAGAAACTTTCTATACTTCGCTTCATCTGATATTATCTCTGCTACTATATCTAAAGCACCTAATATAGCTTCTTGCTCGTTATTTACGTCTAAATCTTTATTTATATAATCTTTTGCAACTTCTTCAGGAGATAATTTTGTTTCCTTTTGCAACAAAAAAATATCTGCTAATGGATTTAATCCTTTTTCTTTTGCAATAGTAGCTCTAGTTCGTCTTTTTTGCTTGTATGGACGATAGATATCTTCTAGTTCAGTTAGCGTTTTTGCGTTATTAATAAGAGCACTTAGCACATCTGTAATTTTTCCTTGCTGTGTAATATTATTAATAATATCCATTTTCTTTTCTTCTAAAGACCTTAAATATTTTAATCTATCATATAATTCTCTTAATACATTATCATCAAGACTGCCAGTAACTTCTTTACGATATCTTGCTATAAACGGGATTGTATTACCCTCATCTATTAATTTAACTGTACTTATAACTTGAGCTTCTTTAAGCGACAATTCTCTTGTCAATTCTGTAATAATATTCATTGTTTTTTATATTCCTCTAAGCTTTCTATTTCATTTGTTGTAAGTAACCGAACTTCTCCTTGTGATAAATCATTATCTAATAGCAAAGGACCCATAGCTATTCTATTTAATAAAAGAACTTTTTTTCCAATAGCTTCACACATTTTTTTAATTTGATGGAACTTTCCCTCTGTAATTGTAAGAACTGCATTTCTATTATCATCAATTTCTAGAATTGCTGATTTACAAAGATAATCATTATTAATAATAATTCCTTTAGAAAACAATTCAATTTCTTCGTTTAAAAATGGTACATCACATTCTACATAATAACGTTTGGTTACGTGATGCTTTGGAGAAAGTAATGAGTGTGCTAATTTACCGTCATTTGTGATAAGAAGGAGCCCTGTTGTATCTTTATCTAGCCTACCAACAGGAAAAAGTCCTGCTCTAATTAACTGTTTTGGTATTAAATCCAAAACAGTTTGTTGATTGTTATCAGAAGTAGCAGACAAAACTCCTGCCGGCTTATTCATCATAATATATGTAAATTCACAAGATTTTATTAGTTTTCCGTTTACTATAATTTTTGATGAAACATCTACTTTAGTATCAGGTGATTTGACGATATCATCGTCAACAAAAACGCACCCTGATTTAATTATTTTTTTTACTTCCGTTCTTGTTCCACAGCCGTTATTTGATAAGATTTTATCTAATCTTTCTAGTTTAGGCTTTTCAAAAATTTCCACATTAAATTCCTTTCTAAAGCTTAATTCTTCGACGTACAGATTTTTTCTTTTTTCGCTGATTATTATAATACAAGGTAACACCTATGTAAAATATTAATAAAGCAATTAAAACAACACTGATTATACGTACAAAAATATTATCGAAAAATTTATTCAAAGAATACGAATACCAAAGTAGCGCATTTCGATTTCGGCTACTTTGAGCTATTAATTCAACATTTGCGTATTCAATACCATTATACTTTAATATTACACTTCCAATTACCTGATCTTTTTCGACGGGAGCTAAAACTTCACTTGGAAGATTAAAAATTTTTTCAAGTTTATCTTCCGTAAAATCATTTGGAATTAAAACATCTATACTTTCTTTGGCAGTTAGCATTACAAAGTCTTTACCATCTGATAATTTGACATTGACTTCCGTTATAGGAACATTGGGTTTTATTAAAGTGACCGACTTAAAATTACTGTATGCCCATTCAAACAGTGCTTTAGTTTCATTATATATAGTTGACATACCAACAGGTTTTGATTTTGGACAGCCTAATAAAACCACTAGGATTTTTGTGGATCTTTTACCTATTTTCTTTTCGCCTAATGTTATCAATGAATTATCAGCCTCGTTAACAGTAGCTGATTTAATAGCTTTTGCATAGCCTATGTAAAATGCTGATGAGGCAGAAGATATTTGATTAGTGTTAATTAGTAGACGCCTTTTTGTATTTTTATTTGTTGGCTCTATATAATATGTATACGCCGCTGAAATTTCAAGAAACTTCTCGTTAGCAATTGCATATTTCGTAATTTTTGCAATATCTTTAGCTGTTGAATATGAAGATTCATCATAAATTCCACTAGGGTTTGTAAAATTAGTATTGTTACAGCCTAGTTCTTTTGCTTTTTCGTTCATCTTCAAAACAAATTCATCCATATTTCCACTAACAAATTCTGCTAATGCATTAGCTGTTTCATTTGCTGATACTAGCATTGTAGAATAAAGTAAGTCTTTAACCGAAACTTCCTCACCCTCAACAATTTTACTACCACTAAGTGGTATATCTCCAATCGCAGTAGAAGAAACAGTTATCTTTTGATCTAGATTATCACCGGCTTTTTCTAAAGCCAAAATAGCTGTCATAACTTTTACTGCACCACCTGGATACACTTTTTCATCTGCGTTTTTTTCATATAAAGAAAAATCAGTAGCTAAATCTATTACTAATGCATTTTTAGATGTTATTTCAGGAGCATCCGCTGCAAGACTTGTAAAAGGAATAGCTGTAAAAACAGTTGCAATTATTAATAATGATATAATAAACTTTCGCATAGGCGCCCCTTTCTAAAAACATATAAATATAGTAATATATGTATTAGTATATTACCATATTTCTTTATAAAAGTAAATGTCTATTTCTGTGTGTTTTAATGTTTTATTTAAGAATTTCTAATATGTAACTGCTATACTTTGAATTTTTTTTAAGTTTATTTCCAAAATATATAGCAAAAGAAAGCCAAATTATAAGAGATACCACTGATAGAACTATTCCTAACAATAAATTTATTTTATAGAACACTGAATATATAACAATTAATAAAATGATTGGAATCATAGCCACTAAAAAAATATATAAAACAGGCATATTATCAGGAGTATATGCTTTTACTCTATCTCCTACTTTTACATTTTTATTATTTGCTGTTATTACTTCATATGTTCTTTTTAGGCAGCCTTTACAATCAGCACAGGTATTACACATTTCATCTTTTTTAACTTCTATTATAACTTGTTTATCTGACGCTTTAATTACATTACCTATATGTGTCATTTAAAAATTCCTTTCATCTCTTGTTATTTTACCATCTATTATTTCAATCGTTCTTTTAGATAAAGCAGCTTGCAACGGATTATGAGTTACCATTATTATTGTATATCCGTTTTTATTCAAATTAGAAAGAAGCTGCATTATTAATTTACCGGATTTTGTATCTAAATTTCCTGTTGGCTCATCTGCCAAAATTATTTGAGGTTTATTTACAATAGCTCTTGCTATTGCTACCCTTTGACGTTGTCCTCCTGAAAGTTCTGACGGACGATTATTTATTCTTTCTTCCAATTTTACTCTACATAGGGCTTCAAATGCAAGTGTTTTACGTATTTTTTTTGGCTTATTATCGTAAACAAGTGGCTGCATAACGTTTTCTATTGCCGTTAGTGAATTATCTAGATTAAAATTTTGAAAGATAAAACCAATTGTTTTATTTCTATACTTAGAAAGACTAACATCAGAGAATAGGTTAATTTTCTTACCATTTATTAACATCTCTCCACAATAGTTGCTTTCTAAACCGCCTATTATATTCATAAGTGTTGATTTTCCAGAGCCTGACGGTCCTAAAATACTTACAAATTCCCCTTTTTCTATCTTTACGCTTACATTATCTAGTGCCATAAATACACTATTATCTATTTTATACTTTTTATATAAATTTTCAAGAGAAATATACGATATCATAATTTTTTCCTCAACTTTCAATAAACTTAATATATAGTAGTGTTTGAAAATTAATTATGAATATACTTGGTAAAAAATCACATAGAACAAAGTCTATGTGATTTTAAATTAAATATCTAAAATTCTAAATTTAGTTATTATTTCAATATTGTTCTTTTCGAGTTTTTCTTCTAATTCTTTTTGTGTTATATCATTAATTATTACAGAAAATTCATTACTTATAATAGTTTCGCTAAAGAATTTTCTTAAGTCAATCTCTTTGTTTTTTAAAACAAGCATAAATGATGACGGCTCTAATTTATAATCCGTAACAAATGAACAATCACTATCTTCCCAATCAACCCATTTTCTATTAGTTAAATGCTTAGCACAATCAATTATATCAGCTACAACGGCACTGGCGGTTGGAAGTTTTCCTGCTCCTTTACCATAAAACATAACATCATCAACAAAATTTCCTTTTATACAGATAGCATTAAAGACATCATTTACAGAAGACATTGGATTGTTTAGAGGAACAAGACAAGGCGATACCATTATAAATGCTGAATTATCGTCATGAAATTTTGCTTGACCTATCAACTTAATAACATATCCTGCTTCTTTGGCAATTCTAACATCATCTAAAGTAATATTTGTAATTCCCTCTGTATGTACAAAATCGGGATAGATATGTTTACCACAAGACAGCGACGATAAGATAGCAATCTTTCTGCAAGCATCAATTCCTAGAACATCGGCATCAGGATTTTTTTCTGCGTAACCTAATTCTTGAGTTTCTTTCAAAACTTCTGAAAATGCTTTACCATCTTCAATCATTTTGGTTAAGATATAGTTTGTAGTACCATTTAGAATTCCTGCTATTTGAATTATTTTATTAGCTGTTAAACACTGATTTAAAGGACGAATTACTGGTATTCCGCCACCAACACTAGCTTCAAATAAAAAATTAGTATTATTTTCTTTAGCTATTTTTAAAAGAATTGCTCCTTTTTGAGCGACAAGTTCTTTATTAGAAGTAACAACATTTTTACCTTTTTTAAGTAACCTAGATACATAGTCAAAAGCCGGGTTTATTCCACCCATAACCTCAGCTACCGTAGTAATTTCAGGGTCATTTAGAATTTTATCAAAATCATCTATAATTAAGTTATTAAATGGACTATCAGGAAATTTTCTAATATCCAAAATATATTTGATTTCTATTTTTTTGGCACTGTTTTTTTTGATAATAGCAGCATTTTGAGTTATTATTTCTGCAACTCCTGTACCTACTACTCCAAAACCCATTATTGCAATTTTCATAATATAAATTATCCTCGTTATCTTTATTCTTTCTATTATTTTTACCATAAAATCGACAATTTTGCAATAGTTTAAGTAAAAAATCTTGATTTTAATCAAAAAAACATATACAATAGCATTAAAAAGATTAACAGGAGAGTTTAAAAGTGAGAATAATTTCTGGAACAGCAAAAGGAATAAAACTTGAAACCCCATTTGGTGAACACACAAGACCAACTTCTGATAGAGTAAAAGAAGCCATCTTTTCTATCATACAATTTGATTTAGAAAATGCCGTTATTTTTGAACCATTTGCCGGAAGTGGTCAATTATCTTTAGAAGCTTTAAGTCGTGGTGCTAAAACCGCATATTTAAACGATGATGATTCTTCAGCAATTAAAATTATTAACAGTAACATTATAAAAACTGGGTTTACTGATAAATGTACAACTTTTAATCTTCCCTTTGATATAGCAATTAAAAAAATGACAGCCATACCGAACATTGATATTATATTTTTAGATCCTCCTTATAACAGCCCATTATTAGAGAATTCTTTAAAATTAATTACAAAAACCCTTAAATTATCTTCTCATTCGATAATTATTTGTGAACATTCTATTGACAAGACACTAGCAAATAGATATAATAATTTAGTATTCTATAAAACCTACAAATATTCAAAGATAGGAATTAGTATATATAAATATGAAAAGAGCATATAAAATATGAAAACAGCAATCTTCGCAGGGAGCTTTGATCCTGTTACTCTTGGGCATTTAGATATTATTAAAAGAGCATGCCTTATATTTGATAAAGTAATTGTAGCTGTAATGAATAACTGTGAAAAACGATACCTTTTTGATTTAAATGAAAGGTATGAAATGGTATCATTACTTACTAATGAAATTCCAAATGCTACTGCTATTAAATACGATAATCTTCTTTCAAAGCTAGCTTATGAGAATGATGCAGTAATAATTAAAGCGGTACGTTCTGCATTTGATATGCAAAATGAATTTGAAATGTACTTGATTAACAAAGAGCTTTCAAATACCGATACTGTTGTTTTATTTTCCGATAAAAAATATTTGCATATTAGCTCTTCTTTCGTTCGAGAAATGATTAAATATAACCATTCCTTAAAAAATGCAGTTGATGAAAAAGTAATAAAATACATAAATAAAAATTTAGGAGAAAAAAATGTCTGATTTTGAAAATATACTTAATGAAATAGAGGAAATGTTTGACGATGCTTGGGGATTACCTATGACAGGTGGTAAATGCGTTATTAATGGTGAGCATTTAAATTCATTAATCCAACAGCTTAAAATGAACTACCCTACTGAAGTTAAAAGGGCTAAGTCAATTATTGAAGAGCGTGAAAAAATTCTCACTAAAGCTAAATCAGAC
>JAVVYT010000034.1:0-5888 GCA_036650995.1 Clostridia bacterium
CTTTTTCTTTTGCTTTTTGAATTTTGCTTTTTGAAACTTGTTTTTTGAATTTTGCTTTTCCTAAAAACTTGTTTTTTGAATTTTGCTTTTAAACTTTTGCTTTTTCTAAAACCCTTGTTTTTTTCTTTTGCTGAAAACTTGCTTAAAAATTTGCTTTCTGAAAATTTGCTTTTTTCTTTTTCTGAAAACTTTTTGCTTAAAAATTTTCGCTTAAAATTTTTGCTTTTTGAATTTTGCTGAAAACTTGTTTTTTGAATTTTGCTTATTAATTTTGCTTTTTTGAAAATTCGCTTTTTGAATTTTTGCTTTTTTGGATTTTGCTTTTCTTAAAACTTTCTTTAAAAACTTACTTACTCTTAAAAAACTTTTGCTTTTTTAAAAACTTGAATTTTGCTTTTGCTTTTGAATTTTGCTAACTTTTAATCTCCTTATTTGAGATTGATATTATTTTAACAAACAATTATTATTTTGTAAAGTATCAAAAAGGAATAGCACTATATAAAAATCTACATACACCATATTTCTTCTATATATACTTTTTTCTCTACCTAGAAATTACTTTCGGTTTTCATAATTTTTTTCTCAAACTAGAAATTACTTTTCATAAATCTGAGATTTTCTTTTAGCAGATGGTTTTCTTTATAATCTAAAACTTTTTTCATAAAGAAAACTATCTTCTATAATGAAAGCACTAACCTATGGCAACAACGATGGCGGTGGCGGAGCCTTTTGTGACTTTGCTACCTGCAAAAACGAGGTTTGAGAGCATTGCTGGTTTTTTATTTGTCGTATCGCAACGCTCGGACGTTTTCAAAATCGGTGTTTTGTCATCCGTTAAAAGTTCTTGATTTACATAGAGATTATCCGCTTTCAAAACTCGTACATCAATAGGCACTATATCGTCTTTTTCAAGATAGATAATGTCACCGATTACAAGCTGTTCTAATGGTAGTGAAAGTTTGCCCTCGGGATTTCTTTGCACATTTACAAAGGTTTTATTTAACATTGGCACTTTTTCTTTTAATCTAGCAAAATACCTTGAAACGGTATTTCCTCTAATAAAAGGCGGAGTTTTTCCGTATAAAATCCGCATAGTATCTACTGCTCTTTGGTCGTAACCATAAAGAGTATTTAGATATTTTTCAAACACTTGAGAGCTTTCCATTGATGAAACTTTAAAAAGCTCTTTAGCTGCTATCTCGTCATTTGCGATAGTAGCTTTTGCTGTAATTTTCATATTCTTATCCCCCATATTTTTCGTTATCTTTGCTATTTTGGAAGTAAGACAAAATCACAAGGCTCAAAATAATACATTTTCATTTCAAGACAAAATAAAATTACACAATAAAACCTTTACCATATAATAATAAGGTAATCGGAGTTTATTTTTTCTTAAAACAATATTTATAGGCAGAGGAATAAGGCGCAAGTAACCCCGCTCATTAATCTCTGCGTACTACTTCGCCCCCCGGGATTTGTACTACTCGCGTCCATTATTCTCACTCCTTTTTTTCTTCAAGTTGATTTACCATTAAAATTAGCGTTTAGGTTAAATCGATACCTTAATAATACACTATTTTAACCATTTTGTAAACCCTATTTTTCTAAAATTGATTTTAAGCTGTTTTCTCTGCTTTTTATTACTAGGTTGCCGATAAACTATAATTAGTTCTTGCCATTAACATCTATTGTAAACTCAAAATCTACTGTTTTCTCGTTTACTCTATATTCATTTATAAGCTCCGGTCCACAGCTGTTTGAGCCTATTCCGCTCACTTTATAGTCTACCCTAACTATTGTATTTTTATCCTCTATAAGCTCATTTGTGTGCATAGCGTGTGTTAACATCTCGCTAGTAAAGTTTGAAACGTTAAACTCAAAATCGCCTTTAAAGGTAAGTCCGCCAATTTTAAGCTCCCGTACTGATGAGTGATTTCCGTGTTCTTGAGGCATTATATATGGAACATACTCTTTTTTAGCGGTGCTACTGTAATATCCTACCTTTGTGTGGTGGCATAGGTCAAGGTAATTTTCCATCTCACCTCTGCCAAAATAGCTAAAGCTTTCCGCTGTTTTTGGGATTTTAAATTCAAAACCTAGTCGTGGAAGATATACGATATCCTCGCCGATTGTAGCTTTTAGATTAACTAAAATCTTTCCGTTTTTATCTATTTTAAAGGTTAACGTTTGTTTCATAAATGGTGAGCGGGCAACCCCGGCAAGGCTTCCGACTACTACTATTTCTTTTTCTAATACATCGCAGGAATATACTTTGCTAAATAGCATATTAAAGTTTTGCGCACTTAAATTATCCTCAAATATGCCCCACTTAAATTTAATTCGCCTATCATTATCAGTCGGCGCACGCCATACTGTAAGCTTTATAAGCTCGTCTAGTAACACTTTATCGTCTACCACTATCTTCTCAAAATTGCCATAATGGGTGTTAAAAGTGTAGCTGTAATTTTCGCCTTTGATGTAAATCTTTTCATTGTCCTTTTCATAAACAAGCTTTTCTGGTATGAACTCTTCTTTTGCTCTTTCTGCCTCTAAAACGTGCTGTACCATCGCAATTTCAGAAGTCCCAACTAGTGACACATTTAAAAACGCACCAAGACTGCACTCTTTTGGTAAACAGGATAAATCTAAAGTATAACTTAGGCTCTCGTGCGGTGCAATGTCGAAAATATGCTCTTCTTTTTTAACTAGCTTTCCGTCCACTACGACCTCTAAATTAAGAGTATATTCCTTTAAATTAGTAAAATCAAATCTATTGTAAATTGTAAGCACATCTCCTATAAGGGTAGTGTTTATCCCTTGATATGCTGCACGAACTTCCATACTGCCGGCTTTAAGTTCTCTGTTTGCAAACACCATTCCGTCTGCACAGAAATTCCCGTCATCTGTCTGCTCGCCAAAATCTCCGCCATAACATTGCACGCCATTTTTAATCGCTGTATGGTCTGCCCACTCCCAAATACAACCGCCTATTAGATTGTCATACTTGTAAAACTCCTCAAAATAATCGTACACGTCACCAGGTCCGTTACCCATTGAATGTGAAAACTCGCATAGGAAAAATGGGCGGTTATCTTTCACCGCTGCGTGGTCTTTTAACGACGATACATCAACGTACATCTTACTTCTAATGTCTACATCGCATTTATCTTCAATTAAGTTTGCCCCCTCAAAATGAACAGGCACTCCTAGCTTTCTACTTCTAATATACTCTATCATAGCATCGTGGTTTGCACCATATCCGCTCTCGTTTCCAAGACTCCACATAATTATGCAGGGGTGGTTTTTATCTCGCTCCACCATTCGCTCACATCGGGATACAAACTCGTCTTTCCACTCGGCATTTTGACAAGGCCACTCCTCGTTGTACATCTGATACTGCCACCCTGAATTGCGGGTGCAATATCCGTGGATTTCAATATCCGTTTCGTCTACAACATATATTCCAAGCTCGTCGCATAGCTCGTAAAACTTCGGTGTTTTTGGATAGTGCGAGGTACGAACGCAGTTTATATTTAGATACTTCATAAGCTTTATATCTTTTTCTAAATCCTCGTCCGATAGATACCAGCCCTTAGTTGGGTGGGTGTCGTGGTGGTTTACTCCTCGTAGCTTAATCGGTTTTTGGTTTATTTTAAACTCGCCTTTGTCTGAAATTTCTATTTCACGCATACCAACTTTAAAAGGGATAAACTCGTCTTTATTAGAAACGATAACAGTATATAAATATGGCTTTTCTGCGTTCCATAAAATAGGATTTTTAACTTTCCCTTTTTCTTCTAGCTTTTCACCATTGTCATAAACGTCAAACTCTAAATTCCCTTTAACTGTAATCTCTTTTGTGGTGGCTGTAATCTCGATATCGCCTATATTGTTTTTTGCACGATAAAGAAGATATACATCTCTGAAAATTCCATTAAATCTGAAAAAGTCTTGATCCTCTAAATAACTTCCGGCACTCCATTTAACAACCTTTACAGTAATAGTATTTTCGCCCTCAACTAGAAATTTAGCAATATTAAACTCTGATTGTAAATGCGACCCCTCGCTACTGCCGACATATTTTCCATTTATGAAAACTTCAAAGTATGAAGAAACTCCCTCAAATACTATAAAGCCATTTCTCTTTTTCTCTTCTTTTGATACTGTAAACTCCCTAGCATATACACCGCAAGGGTTATCGTCCGGCACAAATGGTGCGTTTACAGGATATGGATAGTTTACATTAGTGTAGTACGGCGTGTCATAGCCTTTTGACTGCCAACAAGACGGAACGGTGATTTTGCCCCAGTCGGTGATTTTTTCGGGAACATCAATATCCCTCTCAAAATACGCAAAGCCCCACTCTCCGTTTAAAAGCTTGTAGTATTTAGAAGAGTTTTTGTCCCCCTTTAACGCCTTTTCTGCTGTATCATATGGAATGTAATACGCTCTTTGTGGAGATAAATTCTCCCTCACTTTTGTTAGGTTTTCATACTTTCTCATTTTAATTTCCCTCTTGTGACAATTCTGCCCATACTTCCTTTAATATTTTGATAAATTTTTTGTCTAACACTCGCTGATTGTAGTTTTCCTTTTGTATTAAAATATCCTTAAAGCGATTACTCTTTATATCACATTTTACCTCAACTAAATTGTACCGCTCTAACGTTTCCTTTGGCACTTTTGATACTAGAATATAGGTGTTTTTCGCCATATTTAATATGTCAAACTGACTCCCTCGCTCGTAGATGTATATCTTCTTATGCCCACTCTTGTTGTAGTCTACTAGGCTCTTATTTTGCTTTATCATAGGATTTGAAATATCCCCGTGAAGTAGCTCTACATACCCTTTGAGGTCCTCTTCATTTACAACGTCATACCCTGCTAAGTACCCGTCTTTAGACATTAAAGCACTGCACGAAAACTCCGCTATCTCTTCGCAAACTAGCCCTCTGTTTTTAACTAAATCTAGATAGTACTGCTCGTACTGCTTTTGAAACCGCACTACCCCTAAGTTGTATTCACTAGATAAAACACCGCTAATAGTCGCTTGTAGGTTAGTTTCAAGATAGTTTATGTTGGTGTCTTTGTCCTCTAAATTCTCTGCTAAAAACCTTGTAAACGCATACGATATATAGCTAGCTCTTGGCACCGATATCGAAAAGGTAAGCTTTCCTTTTTTTCCGCCACTGTATAACGTTTCCATCTCGCTTATCTGCATTAAAATACTCTCGGCATAGTTTAAAAAAAGGCTCCCTTGCTTTGTTGGATATACACCTTTTGAAGAGCGCATAAAAATGTCAAACCCTACCGTTTTTTCAAGCTCCCGCACGGCTTTGCTAAGATTTGGCTGTCCCATATATAAATTGTCCGCAGCCTTTGTAAATGACCTTGTTTTCTCTACCTCAACCGCATATTTTAAATGCTGTAAATTCATAACGTTACTCTCTTTTTTTTCTCTTTTTTTCTTTTTTTCATTCTATCACATCTATACCTTAAAAACAACCCAAAAAAGTTATAATTTGCTTTTATTTAACATCTCTTCCTTTTCCTCTAAACCCTCGCCACAAAAACCCTATTTTTTAAAATACAAAACCCCTTTTTCAAAACCTTTCAATATCTCTTTTTTAAATATATAAAATCTTAAAATTCCTTTTTCACCTCTTACTATTCCTTTTTAAAACATCTAAACTTTTCTATAACCCTTTTCAAAACCTTTTCTATATCTCTTTTTTAAAATATATAAAATCTTAAAATTCCTTTTTTACCTCTTACTATTCCTTTTTAAAATATCTAAACTTTTCTATAACCTTTTTTTAAAACCTGAAAATAGATAATGAAAAGTAGTTTTTACCCTTTTTCATTATCTATCCTCTTTTATCTTTTTT
>JAVVYT010000034.1:5988-12106 GCA_036650995.1 Clostridia bacterium
AAACTAAATTCTGCCGATTGCTAGGCTGTGATTAATTATCTTTTCAGCAACGTTTGCTGGTGCTTCTTGATACCTTAAAAACTTCTCGGTAAACTGACCGCTACCGTGAGATATTGAGCGAAGATCAATTGCATATCTGCCGATTTCACTCATTGGCACTTCCGCCGATACCGCACTATATCCCTCTATCTCGTCAAATGGCATCATTCCAAGCACTTGACCACGACGTTTGTTAATATCCCCTATAACATCGCCCATAAGATCGTCCGGCACACTAACTGTTATCTCGCAAATTGGCTCTAGGATAACAGGATTTGCATTTAAAAGTCCCTCTTTGTATGCGTTAGTCGCCGCCATTTTAAACGCCATTTCTGAGCTGTCAACAGGGTGATACGATCCGTCTAATAAGGTAGCTTTTAAATTAACAACAGGATAGCCTGCTAAAACACCTTTTAAAACACAATCTTGAAGTCCTTTTTCAACAGCTGGGAAGTAGTTTTTAGGCACAGAGCCACCAACTACCTTTTCTTCAAAAACAAGCTCTATATTATCATTCGGTGCAAACTCTATAAATACGTGTCCAAACTGACCATGTCCGCCCGACTGCTTTTTATGCTTGCCCTCTGCTACTATTTTCTTCTTAATCGCCTCACGATATGGTGTAATCGGCTCTTGCAAAATTACCTTTGTCGCAAAACGATTTTGTAGTTTGCTAACCAATACATCAATATGCATTTCCCCAAGCCCTGCAATTATATGCTCGTGCGTTTCGGTATTATTCGTTAAAGTAAAGGTAAGATCCTCTTCCATTAATCTATGTAATCCTGCGGAGATTTTCTCCTCTTCCCCTTTAGTAACAGGATATATTGCCATTCTAATACTAGGTGACGGAAAGCTCATTCCTTTAACCGATACAACACGAGAAGGGTCGCAAAGAGTATCCCCCGTTTTAGTGCTAATAAGTTTAGTTACAACCGCCATATCACCGGCATTTACAATTTTAGCCTCCGTCTGCTTTTTACCGCATACAAACGATAGATGCCCCATCTTCTCGCTCTGGTGCGTTCTCGCATTTATCAGCACACTGTCCGCTGTTAATTTACCGGAAATTACCTTTAAAAAAGATACCTTGCCAATAAATGGGTCGGCAATTGTTTTGAAAACAAGCGCACAGGTAGGCTCATCACTCGATACCGATACCTCTTGCTTGTCACCATTTTCATCAGTGCCTTTTTCAACTAACGCACTACCTGGCATCGGGAAAAATTCTGATATACTGTCCATCGCTGCGCCTATTCCATAGCAGTTAAAGGCAGAGCCACACATAACAGGCACTATATCCCCTGCAAGTATTCCCATATAAAGCCCACGTTTTGTATCCTCTGTTGTAAAAGGAACACCGTCAAAATACTTGTTCATAAGCTCTTCACAGGTGGAGCCTAACATCTCGTTTAGCTCTTCTCTGTATCCGTTTGCAATTTCTAATAGCTCACTCGGAATCTCAATTTCTACTCGCTCACCGCTAGCATTTATAGTACGTGCTTTCATATCAATGATATTTAAAACGCCGACAAACTCCTCATTTTTCATAACCGGAATTTCAAAAGCACAAATATGACTTCCATATTTATCTTTAAGACTGTTATACACTTTATAAAAATCCGCACTCGGTCTATCTAGTTTGTTTATGAAAAATGCCTTTGGTATGTTTATCCCTTTTGTAAGCCTTACCGCTTTATCAGTACCAACGCCAATTCCCGACTTACCCGATACCACTATAAGTGCAGCATCTGCCGAACGCATTCCCTCTATAACTTCACCCTCAAAGTCATAAAAGCCGGGTGTGTCTATTAAATTAATTTTATTACCTTTCCATTCAAACGACAAAAGCGATGCGCTAATTGTTGCCTGACGCCTAATCTCTTCAGGGTCGTTGTCCGATACAGTATTCCCCTCGGCTATTCTGCCAAGCCTATCGGTAGTCTTTGATAGATATAGCATTGCCTCTGCTACTGATGTCTTTCCACCGCCGCCTTGTCCCATTAATACGACGTTTCTTATCTCTTTAGTTTCATAGTTTTTCATTGGCTAATACTCCCTTACTGTTTTTAGTTTGTAAATATGCTCTTATTATATAGTACATTTGTTGTAATTTCAATAGCTTTTTTAAATATTTATTAAACTATTTAGAGTATGTCACAATTTGTTCATCGTTTTTTTGTACATATTTTCTCAAAAATAACTCTTGACAAATTTATGATTTTATATTATTATGATAAAAAGCTTATGTATTGTAATAAAGGATTTGTTTATCAAAAAATAAATCTTATAAAACAAATAAGTTTTTGCAATAGGTAGAACAGGCAATAATAGTAATAGGTTTTTCTATTATAGCTGGGCCATATGGGCAACAGATTTTATTATATCTGTGGGATAGTGTAAAAATTATTCTATGGATATTTTTTTATATTCATTTTTAACATTACACTGTCAAGACTTATCTAAATTACAAACTTTAAAATTACTTTACTTTGTAATTTACAATCTGAAAAACCGCATAATTCCCATAATTTGAAAGGATTTTAAAGTTATGAAAGAAAACGGCTTAACCTCAAAAGAAGTATCCGAAAGACTATCTAAGTTCGGCAGAAACGAACTCACCCCACCAAAAAAACAAACATTTATAAAAAAAGTATTTGACGTTTTAAAAGAGCCAATGTTTTTGCTCCTTATAGCAGCCTCTGTCATCTATTTACTCCTTGGCGAGCCACGAGATGGCTTTATTATGCTAGTCTTTGTAGTCGGCGTAATTAGCATTGAAATAATACAGGAATGGAAAACCGACAAAACCTTAGCCGCCCTTAAAGAGCTGTCCGCTACTAAAGTTAGCTGTAAACGAGATGGTGAAACAGTCCTTATTAATAGCGAAGAGCTAGTCCCTGATGACATCGTGCTATTAACTGAAGGGGATAAAATCCCGGCGGACGGCGTTATAATCATAGCAAACGACCTTGCTGTTGACGAGTCTAGCTTAACAGGTGAGCCGATTGCAATTTTCAAAACCGCTATTTTAGACACTGACGATAAAAGCTACTTTAAAAATAACTATTGCTATGGCGGAACAGTAGTTACAGGTGGCAGTGCCACTATTAAAATTACAAAAACAGGCAGTCATACCGAATATGGCAAAATAGGTACAGGCGTTGCCTTAGCTCCTATCGAAAAAACTCCACTTCAAAAGCAAACCGACCACCTAGTTAAAATATGTGCAATTTTTGCCCTTGTTCTATTTATCATAGTTTGCGGAATTACCTTTTTAAACCTATCAGGTTTTGAAATTAAAAACAGAGTTATAAATAGTATCCTCTCCGGTATTACCCTCTCTATGGCAATGATTCCCGAGGAGTTCCCCGTTATTTTAACCGTCTTTTTATCAATGGGCGCTTGGCGACTTGCACGTAAAAACTCACTAATAAGACGCCTTCCATCTGTCGAAACGTTAGGTGCTGTATCGGTACTCTGTGTTGATAAAACAGGCACTCTTACCAAAAATGAGATGACCGTTTCTAAGGCTATAACGTATAGCGATAGCCCTGATAACATTATAAAAATAATGGCTTTAGCGTGTGAAACAGAGGCATACGACCCTATGGAAAAAGCAATGGTAGCGTATGCAAACGAAAATAATATTGATACTACCGCCATTTTTAAAAACCAATTTATAAAGGAATACCCCTTTACTAATGAAAATAAAATGATGGGGCATATCTGGAAGATTAACGATGATATGATTTTAGCGGCAAAAGGCTCTTCGGAAATGATTTTACCGCTCTGTAACCTCTCTCCCTCTTCAATGTCTAAAGCTAGTGAAACAGTGCTAGAAATGGCAGAAAGCGGACTTCGTGTAATTGCGGTTGCCACTGCTAGTTACAAAAGCGAATCGGAAATTTGCGATAATTTAAAAGACTGCTCATTAAAACTCTGTGGCTTTATCGGACTTTCTGACCCACCCCGTGATAACGTTTATGAAAACATACAAAAATGTTATAAAGCCGGTGTTAAGGTTGTAATGATAACAGGGGATAATGGAATTACCGCCTCCGCCATTGCAAACGAAGTAGGACTTTTAAAATCCGGGCAGATTATAACCGGCGCTCAGATAGATAATATGACCGATGAAGAGCTAAGGGTAGCTGTTCGCTCAACTACTATCTTTTCAAGAGTTATCCCAAGTCATAAAATGCGAATAGTAAAAGCGTTCAAGGCAAATGGTGAAATAGTTGCAATGACCGGTGACGGAGTAAACGATGCCCCTGCCCTTAAATATGCGGATATCGGCATAGCAATGGGCAAACGTGGCTCTCAAATTTCAAGAGAAGCCTCCGATATGGTTTTGCTCGATGATAACTTTAGCACCATTGTGGAAACAATACAGGACGGTAGACGAATTTATGATAATATCAGAAAAGCTATAAACTACGTTTTCACTATCCATATTCCAATTGCCCTTTCAGCACTTTTAGCACCACTTCTCGGCATTGCACCCGAATACCTTTTACTGCTACCGCTCCACGTTGTTATTCTAGAACTTGTAATCGACCCCACCTGCTCTATCGTCTTTGAACGTATTCCAAAAGAAAGCGATATAATGGATAGACCTCCACGAAATAGCAAGGAAAATGTTCTCACCAAAAGTAATTTTATCAAAAGCGTAGTCCAGGGTCTTGTAATCTTCGTTTGTAGCTTTGGCACCTACCTATCTTTATACCAAACAAACGTTGCCACCGCTCGCACTATGGGTATCTGCATAATCCTAATTGCTAACCTTGTTTTAGTCTTTGTAAATAGCTCAAATATAGATAGTATTCTCTATGCTTTTAAAAATCTCACTAAAGACAAAGTAGTTGCAATAGTTTCGCTAATTGTTTTAGCTGGTATCGGTATAATTCTCTATACCCCTTTAAATTCCTTTTTAAAACTTGCCCCTTTAACAATTACAGAGCTACTCCTATCAGTTTTAATCGGTATTTTAAGCGTTATTTGGTACGAACTTGTAAAACTATTTAAATCCCACACCCTAAAATCCAAAGCCTTAAAAAAATAAATAGCAAGAGCTACAATAAAAATATATCCTCTAAAATTTAAACTTATTCTATAAATAAAACCCCACGATTTTTTATCTTTTAAATCGTGGGGTTTTGTAATGAGTCAAAATTTTTAAATTAGAATTGCGGTTTCAAGGGCAAGTTCTATCATATGGTTTAGGTTTTTCTCACGGTCAAGAGGAGATAGGACGATATCGTCATGGACAGCGGTACCATTTACGACAGTGAAGATACCGATTGCTTTTTTCTTAGCTTTAAGGGCATTAAGATACAGTGCTACCGTTTCCATTTCGAGTGCTAACATACCCATTTTTTCAAAAGCGACTACGTCCTCATCATTGTGATAAAACTCGTCACAGCACATAGTAGGACCGATATGCAGGTTAAAATCCATTGTTTGTGCTACCTGTTTTGCAAGCTCAATCAAGTGAAAATCAGCGGTAGGCGCTAAAGTGCCGGGGACGTTAAACAAAGTAGGGTAGTTTGAGTTTGTAGATGTCGCTTGAGATATTACAATATCATTTACATTAACATCTTTAGCTATTCCGCCACAGCTCCCAACTCTTATAATATTCTCAACATCATAAAAGTTAAACAGCTCGTAAGAATAGATAGCCATACTAGGCACGCCCATTCCGCTTGCCATAACCGAGATAGGTTTTCCTTTATAAAAGCCTGTATACCCTCTAATATCACGTACATTATTAACTAAAGTAGCTTTTGTCAAAAAGTTTTCAGCAATATAAGTACTACGCAGAGGATCACCCGGCATTAGTACAGTTTTTGCAAAATCCCCTTTTTTAGCGGAGTTATGCGGTGTTGGAGCAAAATTCATCATTATTTTTTTCTTCCTTTCAATTGTTTGTTTTGTATTAATATTAAAAAAATAAATTAACTTTCTAATTTCTCTTGAATTTTAGAACTTTTTATATTACAATGAGAATATATATAAAAAATTGATAATAGAAACGAGGTAGATTACTATGCCAGAAGATATTCAGCCACAAATTGAC
>JAVVYT010000035.1:0-11892 GCA_036650995.1 Clostridia bacterium
GTTTAGACCCATTATTAGAATATATTCCTGATTATATTTTAGAAAAAAACTATAAACTCTATGGCAATACATTTGAAGCCGCAGAACATTCTATTTTTGAATTTAATAAGGATATTATAGATGCAATTTATGATATAGTACCAGCTATAAAACCTCAAAGTGCTTATTATGAAATGTATGGTTGGCAAGGTGTAAGAGCTTTACACAATACAATTAAATACGCTAAACATATGGGTATGTATGTAATAGTTGATGTAAAAAGAAATGATATTGGCTCAACTGCCGGTGCTTACGCAAAAGCATATTTAGGTGATACTAGTATAAATGGTGATTCACTTTCTGCTTTTTCTGCCGATAGCGTAACAATAAATGGGTATTTAGGTAGTGATGGAATTCTTCCTTTTTATGAACAGTGTAAATTAAATAATAAGAGTATTTTTGCTTTAGTTAAGACTTCTAATCCATCTTCTGGAGAACTTCAAGATTTAATCTTATCTTCCGGTGAAACAGTTTATAAAAAAATGATTAATCTTTATAATGAAATATCAAAAGACAGTCTGAATGAATATGGTTTTACAAGTATCGGTGCAGTGGTTGGAGCTACTTATCCTGCTCAGCTAACTGAGCTTAGAAATGAATTTCCAAACATCTTCTTTTTAGTTCCGGGTTATGGTGCTCAAGGTGGCGGAGCTAATGATATTGCTGGTGCTTTTAACGACAAAGGGCTTGGCGGAATTGTTAATTCTTCAAGAGCTGTTATGTGCGCTTATAAAAAAGGTAATTATTTACCTGAGGAATTCGCTAAAGCTGCAAGAGATGAAGTTATCAGAATGAAAAACGACTTGCTAAATGTAATTAAATAAGGAGAATTAAATGGAACCTATTGTTAATAAATTTGAGCTTATAAAAAAAGCCGAAATCAGGAAAGACCTTTTTGATTTTACTGTTTATGCACCTGAAATTGCTAAAATCGCAGTTAGTGGACAATTTTTGCATATAAAATGTGGTGATGAGTTTTCACTAAGAAGACCTATTAGTATCTGTGAAATAAATGCTGAAACAATAAGGTTTATCTTTGAAATAAGAGGCGATGGAACGGATAAACTATCAAAATTTAAAGTTGGGGATTTTATTGATATTTTAGGACCACTTGGAAATGGTTTTGAAGATAGAGATTATTCTAAAAAAGCAGTTTTTGTCGGCGGTGGAATAGGAATATTTCCACTTTTAGATGTTGCTAAGAAATATAAAAATAATGCAACAGTTCTACTTGGATTTAAAGACAAAGCTTCCTCTTCTTTAATTTCAGATTTTGAAAATGCTGGATGCGTTGTTAAAGTTGCAACCGATGATGGCTCTTTGGGAATTAATGGGTTTGTAACAGATTATTTTAAGGATTTATCAAATGATATCGATACTATATATGCTTGTGGACCTAGTGTAATGATTAAAAAAACGGCTACTTTTGCAAACGATAAAAAGATAAAATGCCTTGTATCTTTAGAAGAAAGAATGGGCTGTGGAATTGGTGCTTGCCTTGTTTGTGCATGTAAAACTAAAGACAATCATGGTAATGAAGGTTATAGTCATGTTTGTAAAAACGGACCTATTTTTGACAGTAAGGAGGTAGTTTTTGATGATTGATTTATCTGTTAATATTGCCGGAGTTGTTCTTAAAAACCCTGTAATGACAGCTTCAGGTACTTATGGATTTGGAAGAGAATATAGTTCTTTTTTTGCTCCTTATGATTTAGGTGCTGTTACAATGAAAGGCTTAACTCTTGAAAAAAGAGATGGTAATAAACCTCCTAGAATATGTGAAACCCCTGGTGGAATTTTAAATAGTGTTGGTTTACAAAATCCCGGTGTTGATGCTTTTATTAAGAATGACTTGCCTTTATTAAAAGAAAAAAATACAGTTGTTATTGCTAATATTGCTGGTAATACTATAAATGAATATTGTAGAATGGTAGAAATTTTATCTGATACTAATGTAGATTTAATCGAAGTTAATATTTCATGCCCTAATGTAAAAGAGGGTGGAGCCGCTTTTGGTACTAATTGTAACACTGTTTTTGATATTACAAAAGCTGTAAAGGCTGTATCAAAAAAACCACTAATTATTAAATTATCGCCTAATGTGACTAGTATTTCCGAAATTGCAAAAGCTGCTGAAAGTGGTGGTGCTGATGCTTTATCACTTATAAATACTCTTTTAGGAATGAGAATAGATATTAAGACAAAAAAACCTATTTTATTTAATAATAAAGGTGGTATGTCTGGTGGTGCTGTGTTGCCAATTGCTGTGCGTATGGTACACGAAGTAAGACAGGTAACAAAACTTCCGATAATAGGAATGGGTGGCATCTCGACTGCTTTTGAGGCTATTGAAATGATGATGGCAGGGGCTAACGCTGTTTCTATTGGAACTGCAATGTTTTCAAATCCATATGCTCCAATTGAAATTATAAATGGAATTTCTGAATATATGGAAAATAATAATATAACTAAAGTTTCAGATATTACATCAAGTGTTATTTTAAACTAAGTTTAGAAAGGTGATCGATAATAGAATGACTACAACATTATATTTAATAAGACATGCAGAAGCCAGAGGAAATGTTGATAGAATTTTTCATGGTCACTTTGATTCTGAACTTACAGATAAGGGAAACGTGCAATTAAAACTTCTTGGTGATAAATTTAAAAGTATTAATTATGACGCAATATATTCTAGCGACTTAAAACGAGCAATCAATACTGCAAAAGCTGTAAATCATAAAAATCTAGAAATTCATACAACAAATAAACTCAGAGAAATCTTTGGCGGAAAATGGGAAAATATGTATTTTAAGGATATTCCTTTAATGTATCCTAAAGAGTTTGATATTTGGGATAAAAGTATGCAACTACTTGAGATGCCTGATGGTGAATCGTTTAAAGAGTTTTCTGATAGAATTTCTTCGGAAATAGATAGTATTGCTAAAGAGAATAAAGGTAAAACTGTTATCATAGCAACACATGGGACGGCTGTAAAAGCATATCTGTGTTATGTTAAATACTCTGATTATGCTAAAATATCTGAGATTGATTGGGCGGATAACACCGCTGTAACTAAAATTGAAATAGACGATGAATTTAAGAAAAAAATAATTTTTGAGAGTGATAGCTCTCACTTGTCATCTGATATGTCCACTATAACGCATCAAAAATGGTTTAAAGAAAAAAACAATATAAATAATGTTGTTACAGTCACTTTAAACACCTGCATTGATAGAAATATATTTATTAATGATTTTGTATTAGGCGGACTAAACAGAGTAAATAAAACAACGTTAAACTATGCTGGAAAAGGGATAGCTGTTTCTAATGCTCTTTCAAATTTGAATGTAAACAGCTTTGCAACGGGATTTTTAGCGAAAAATAATTTTGCAGAGTTTAATAACTGTCTTTTGAAATATGACATTAAAAATGAGTTTGTATTAGTTGACGGAAATGCCCGTGAAAATATAAAGATTTTGGATTTAAATTCAGGTGAGCAAACAGAGTTTAATGAATCTGGTATCTTTATTGATGAAAAAAATAAAGAAATGCTTTTTGATAAAATTGCAAATTTATGCGATAGTAGTAAGTTTATAGTGATTTCTGGCTCAAATCCTCCTAACTTTACCTTTGATGATTATAAAAATCTTGTGGATATCATTTTAAAAAGTAATGCAAAGCTAATAATAGATTCTGAAGGAGAAAGACTAAATTTTGCGATAGAAAGCAAAGCCTTTTTGATAAAACCTAATTTATTTGAGCTTGAAACATTACTAGATAAAAAGCTTGATACTCTTGAAAAAATAAAATCGGCAGTGCAAGGTATTTTAAATAAAGGTGTACAAAATGTTGTTGTAACAATGGGCAGTTACGGTGCGGTTTTTGCAAATTTCACTTCTTGCTATTATGTTAAAGCAATAACGCTTAAACCTGTTGGCTTAGCAGGTGCCGGGGATAGTGCTTTAGCTGGTTTTTTAGCGGGATATATTAAAGATAAGACTTTTAAAGAATGTGCTATATTATCTGTGGCAACAGCTAGTGCTTCAGTTATTACTAAAGGCACTAATCCGCCTTTATTGGCTGATATAGAAAGATTTATAAACGAAGTTGATATTAAGTTAATTTAATTAAGAGGGGATATTTTATGAGAATAGCATTCTTAGGTGATATTCATAGTAATCATATTGCTCTTAAAAAGTGTTATGATTATATTGAAAATAATAGAATAGACGAGATTGTTTATTTGGGGGATTATGTTAGCAACTGTGCGTATCCACAAAAAACAATGAAATTAATATATGATTTTTCTGAGAAATATAAGTCGTCATTTATTATTGGAAACAGAGAGCAATATCTTTTAGAACATCACGAAAATATAGGTCATAATGCAAAATGGAAATACTCCTCAAATACTGGCTCTTTACTTTATACATATGAAAATTTAAAAGCAAAAGATTTAGACTTTTTCAGTACGTTACCTATGATAAAAAAGTTTAATTTTGATGAAAATATAACCTGCACTGTTTGTCATAGTTCGCCTAATGCAACGAGAGAAGCGTTGTTTGCTAAAAACTCAAACACTAAAAAATACTTAAATGAGCTAGATACTAAATATTTAATTTGTGCCCACACTCACGAGCAAATTATTTATAAATATAATAGCAAAATATTTTTAAATGCCGGTTCTGTTGGAGTGCCTTGTTCAGGCGAAGTTACAGCGGATTTCTTGATTTTAGATATTAAGGATAGTGTTGTTAAAACAGAATTTATTTCACTAAACTACGATGCTAAAGAATTGCTTTACGAATATGAGCAAAGTGGTCTAAATATTAAAGGGAAATACTGGATTAAAGCTCTTGAAAAGCAACTTAAAACTGGAATTAATTATTCTATTATGTGTATTAATTTAGCTGAAAAATATGCAAAAGAAAATGAAAAGGATATTCCGCCATTTGATTTTAAAGAAATGTACTGGGAAAGAGCTGCAAAAGATTTAAATATATATTAAAAAAGACGTTTCAATTGAAACGTCTTTTAAATTTAGAATATTAATAAATATTAGTTGTTTAAAATTTTTGCTACTAAATTTGTCATATCATATAGCCCTGGTTTTTCGCTTACTAAAAATGAGACAGCTTTTAATGCACCAACTGCAAATACTTCTTTGCTCATAGCTGTATGACCAATTGTTATTACTTCATCAGTTCCTGCAAAGATAACTTCGTGTTCACCAACAATTGTACCACCACGAATTGAGGAAAATCCAATTTCTTTTTTGTCTCTCTTTTCTCTTTTAATATGCCTATCATATACATAATTGCTATTATATGATAATACAGAAGAAATTTTATCGGCTAACATAATAGCAGTACCACTTGGAGCATCGACTTTTTGATTGTGATGCTTTTCAAGAATTTCAATATCAAAATTATCTTGTAAAAGTGAGGCTGCTTGCTTTGCAAGCTCAGCAATTAAATTAATACCAAGAGAGAGATTAGCAGAATAGAATATTGGTATGATAGAAGATGCTTTATGTATTTCTTCTGCTTGAGAGGCTGTATGTCCTGTTGTAGCAATAATAACAGGAATTTTTTTAGATGTTGCAAATGATAATAAATCTGATAGTGTTTCTGGTTTTGAAAAGTCAATGATTATATCAATATCCATTTTAACATCATCAAAATTATCATATACTGGAAAATCAAGAGGTTTTATATATTTATCAAATCCTGCAACTACTGTGCAATCGTATTCATTAGCAAGCCTTGCAACAACGCCACCCATTTTTCCACTACAACCGCAAATAAGTAGATTATACATCTTTTATTTTGTCTCCTTTGTTTTTAATGTTATATTTTGCCGGCCTTTTGCATACTGATTTTTAGCTTTTCAAGTGCCGACTCTGAAATTTCTGTAAGTGGAAGTCTTAAACTACCAACATTCATTCCCATTAAGTTCATAGCAGCTTTTATAGGAATAGGATTAACTTCACAAAACAATGCGTTAATAAGATCAAGATATTGTAGTTGAAGTTTTAAGCTTGAATTTGTATCTCCGTCTAAATAGTATTGACAAATATTATGTGTTTCAAGTGGTAGTATATTTGATGAAACAGAGATTACACCTTTGCCACCTAAAGATAAAATAGGTACAATTTGGTCATCATTACCAGAATAGATATCAAGATTATCACCACATAAAGCAGCAATTTTAGCTACGTTTCCAATGTTACCAGTAGCATCTTTTACAGCAACTATATTTTTGTGCTTTGATAGCTCTAAACAGGTTTCAGGGGTAATGTTAATACCAGTTCTACTAGGTACATTATAAATAATCATTGGAAGGTCAACTCTATCTGCAACATAGAAAAAATGCTTAATAAGTCCTTGCATTGTAGCTTTATTATAGTATGGTGTAACAGCAAGTAAAGCATCAGCACCAACTTCTTTAGCAAACTTTGAAAGCTCTAAGAAATATTCTGTATGATTACTTCCAGTACCTGCCACAACAGGAACTCTTCCATTTACACGTTTTACAGTATATTCGATAGCTAATTTGTGCTCATCATCTGTAAGGGTGCATGCTTCTCCGGTTGTTCCACAAATAATAATTGCATCTGTAAGATTTTCAATTTGAAAATCAATTAATTCTCCTAATTTATCATAATTGACAGTTAAATCATCATTAAATGGTGTAACAATAGCAACACCTGCGCCAGTAAAAATTGTATTTTTCATAAGATATAAATTCCTTTCAAAATAAATTTAATCAAAAAAACCTTTTGCCGCAAGTAACTCGGCTAATAAAACAGCTCCGCCCGCAGCGCCTCTTAATGTATTATGTGAAACACAGACAAACTTGTAATCATATTGCGAATCCTCACGAAGTCTACCAACAGATACAGCCATTCCTTTTTCAAGAGTTCTTTCAAGTTTTGTTTGAGGTCTGTTATCTTCTGTAAAATAATGAATAAATTGCTTTGGAGCTGATGGTAAATTTAAAGCTTGTGGTGTACCACTAAACGAAGCCCATTTTTCTAGAATTTCTTCTTTAGTTGGCTTATTTTCAAAGCGAACAAAGACAGCAGCTAAATGACCATCGGATACTGGAACTCTAATACATTGAGTAGTAAAAGCAGGGGAAGAGGCTAATTTAATTTCATCTCCATCTATTTTACCCCAAATTTTAAGTGGCTCTTTTTCTGATTTTTCTTCTTCTCCACCTATGTATGGAATAACGTTATCAACCATTTCAGGCCATGTTTCAAAAACTTTTGATGCACCAGAAATAGCTTGATATGTGCATGCTAAAACTTCTTTTATGCCAAAACACGAAAGTGGGTAAAGAGCAGGTACATAACTTTGTAAAGAACAGTTAGATTTTACTGCAATAAATCCTCTTTTTGTGCCAAGACGTTTTCTCTGTGCATTTATAATTTCAATATGACTGTCGTTAATTTCTGGAATAACCATTGGAACATCTTTAGTAAATCTGTTAGCGCTGTTATTCGAGATAACAGGACATTCATGCTTAGCATACATTTCTTCTAGTGCTAAAATATCCTCTTTTTTCATATCGACAGCACAAAAAACAAAATCAACTAAAGAAACAATTTTGTCAATATCTGATGTTGCATCTAAAATAACCATATCTGCACATCTTGAATCTAAAGGTGTTGTCATAAGCCATCTGTCTTTTAAAAGCTCTCCATATTTTTTCCCGGCGGAGCGAGAACTAGCTGCTAGTGCTGTAACTTTAAAATTTGGGTGATTAGCTAAAAGTGTAACAAATCTTTGACCTACCATACCGGTAGCGCCGATAATACCTACGTTGTAATTTTTCATTAAATAATAAACTCCTATTGCTTTTTAATAATAAATAGTATATAATATTACAAGATATCAATACATTATTATTATACATTATATTTCTAAATATATAAATTGTCAATGCTTTTTAGCACTTTAAATAATGATTGTTAATTTGTAAAAATAAGTCAGTAAAAAGAGATTTAAAAATGAAAAAAATAACATTAGTACCAATTTTAATAATTGCCGTAATGCTTTTTAATTTAGTAGCACAATCAGCCAACTTGCCAACTGACCCTAACCCTACCGTTTCTGTCCTTGTTGACTGCTCCTCTACTGAAATTTTGAGAAATGCTTCTTCAATTCGTACGCAAAATAAAAATGGTTATCTAAACATAATGAAAAAACCTGCGTCAAATCCTTATGCAGACGGAGTTTTAATATATTCAACCGCAGACACTATGTATCGTAGTGCCTATGCTTGTGTCGACCAAAATATAAATGTATACTCTACCGTCGGTGGCAGTACTTATGTTAGCTCTTTGTCATCAGATAGAGTTGTTAAAACAGTTGGTGCGTATCATCTTCAAAGTAGTAATTTATATAACGATTTAGCTTCTGCTAAAAATGAGCTAGATAGAATAACTTCTAAAGGACTTACAGCATTTATTGCTTATATTGATGGTAGATATGGCGTTAGAATAGGTGACTTTACTTCAAGTGAGCTGGCATCTTCTAAAATTTCAGAGTATTCATCAAAACTTGGTTTTACAAATGTTTCATACTCAATAGAATCAGCAAATAATAAAACTGATTATAATAACACAAAAGATTTTGCAAGTATAATCTCTGGTAATGAAACCAAAGAAGTAAACAATTTTCCAACAGGTATTTATATTTTAGATGGAAATGGTAATAAAACTCAAAAAACAGGAAGTGGCTCTAGCTTGTCAGTGGTTGGTGAAATTCCAAACTGTATAACTCTTATTAATAATGATACAGGAAATATTATAATGGAATTTGAAAGTCAATCTGAAATTTTAAGTGTTTCATCAAATGACAATGCACTAATATATCATCGTAATAAAGATACCGATGGCGAATGTTATGTCGGTGATTTAAACTTTACATATAAAGACGGTCAAATTCGTACTGTTAACTATGCAAAAACGCAAGATTATCTTAAAATTGTTGTTCCTACTGAAATAGGATACTATAAAATTGAAGCTTTAAAAGCTCAAGCTATTGCCGCTAGAAACTTTGCACTTAGTAAGTTTACTAGAAATCGTCACGGTGATGTAATGCTGTGTAATACAACGCATTGTCAAGCATATCAAATTTATGGTGATTATTATATTAACAACGATGGCACATTAAGAGAAGATAGATTTAAATATGTTTTTCCGGCAGTTGATGAAACTATTGGTGAAGTAGGCGTTTATAATAATAGAATTGCAGAGATTATATACGCTGATTCATTTGGTGGTAAATCATTAACCGATGCCGATGCTTGGTATGCTTGGGATAGCAACAAGGGAACTTACGTAAGACCTACCCCAAATCCTTATTATCCTTCAGTTACCGATCCATTTGATACAACTAAAAATGCGTTTTCTTTTGATTATTCAAAACAAGATTTATATAATATGGCTTATAATGGTGGTGCTAATAATAAATACCTTGTTCAATTTCCTGCTCAAATAGCGGCAATGGGTATTTCTACTATCGAACAAATCGATGTTATAAGACGAAGTGAATCTGGTATTCCAATAGAGATTGATCTTGTAAATGGAAATAACAGAATACAAATAAAAGGTGCCATTAATATTCTTCAGTTTTTCAGATTAAAAGCAGGAGAAGCAGGCGCTAAATCACCTAATTTCAATTTATCTGATGTAACTTTGCCAAATGCAGATGGTATATTTACTATAAGCGGAATGGGTTGGGGACATAACGTTGGAATGAGTCAAACTGGCGCTATGAATAGATCTGATGCCGGTCAAAACTATAAAGATATTCTTCAGTTTTATTATTCAACAAATTTAAAAATTCATAAAATTTCATAAGAGGTAAATAATGTTAAGTAAAAAAGATTTTTTCTTTGAGCTACCTGAAAAATTAATAGCTCAATCACCACTAGATAAGAGAGATACAAGTAGATTATTAGTTTTAAATAAAGAAACAGGGGAGATTACTGATAAGCATTTTTTTGACATTTTAGATTACTTAGATAAAGGGGATTGTCTTGTATTAAATGATACTAAAGTAATACCTGCCAGACTATATGGTACTAAAAAAGAAACAGGAGCTAAAGTTGAGGTTGTTCTTTTAGAAGCACAAAGTGAGAAGATATGGAAAGCGTTGGTTCGACCAGGCAAAAAGCTTAGAGATAATGCAGAGATATATTTTTCGGATAAACTATCAGCCAAAATTATTACCACAATAGAGGGAGGAACCCGTTTAATTGAGTTTTACTTTGAAGGTAATTTTTATGAGATTTTAGATGAAATAGGGAATATGCCATTGCCTCCTTATATCACTAAAAAACTTGATGATAACAATAAATATCAAACTGTTTATGCTAAATACGAAGGATCAGCAGCAGCACCAACGGCCGGACTTCATTTTACAAAAGAACTACTAGATAAAGTCGCACAAAAAGGTGTAAAGGTAACTTACATTACACTACATGTTGGACTAGGAACATTCAGACCGGTTAAAACTGATAATATTTTAGACCATAAAATGCACAGTGAAAAATATTTTATAACAGAAGAGTCGGCAAAAATTATAAATGATACAAAAGCAGCGGGTGGAAAAATAATATCAGTTGGTACAACATCAACTAGAACACTTGAAGCAAATACTGAAGATGGTATTTTAAAGAGTGGCTCTGGAAGCACAGAGATTTTTATTTATCCGCCATATAAATTTAAAATGGTTGATCGTCTTATTACTAATTTTCATTTACCTGAAAGCACTTTAATTATGTTAGTTAGTGCACTATCTACAAGAGAATACATTCTAAACGCTTATAACTATGCTGTTCAAAATGAGTATAGATTTTTCAGCTTTGGGGATGCTATGTTAATTTATTAAAGGAATTATTATTTATGTTTAAAATTTTAAATCAAGAAGACAGAGCAAGGAGAGGAGTTTTATCAACAGTTCACGGTGAAATTCAAACTCCTGTTTTTATGAACGTCGGTACATGTGCTGCTATCAAAGGCGGAATTTCATCTAATGATTTATATGACGTTAATTGTCAAGTTGAACTTTCTAATACTTATCATCTACATTTAAGACCATCAGATAAAGTTATTTATAATATGGGCGGACTTCATAAATTTATGAATTTTAATAAGCCTATTTTAACAGATAGTGGGGGATTTCAAGTTTTTTCTTTAGCGGCAATACGCAAGATTAAAGAAGAAGGAGTATATTTCGCCTCGCATATAGATGGCTCTAGAATTTTTATGGGTCCTGAAGAGAGTATGCAAATTCAGTCAAATTTAGCATCTACTATTGCTATGGCTTTTGATGAATGTATAGAAAATCCTGCTGAATATGAATACACTAAAATGTCTAGCGAAAGAACGATTAGATGGCTTTATAGATGTAAAGAAGAAATGGATAGATTGAATAATTTACCAACTACGATAAATAAAAAACAAATGCTTTTTGGTATTAATCAAGGAAGTACTTACGATGATATCAGAATTTATAATATGAAACAAATAGCAAAGCTAGATCTTGATGGTTATGCAATTGGTGGATTAGCGGTAGGGGATACTGTTGAGCAAATGTATCATACAATTGATGTCGTTGAGCCATTTATGCCGATTAATAAACCTAGATATCTTATGGGTGTTGGAACTCCGGTTAATATAATTGAGGCTGTTTCACGAGGAATAGATTTTTTTGATTGTGTTATGCCTAGTAGGAACGGTAGACACGGGACATTATTTACCTCTAAAGGAATTATTAGTGTATTAAACGAAAAATATAAAGAAGATATAACTACAATAGACGAAAACTGCAA
>JAVVYT010000036.1:0-11825 GCA_036650995.1 Clostridia bacterium
TCTAATTCCACCGCCAACTGTAAGAGGCATAAAAACACAGCTTGCCACTTTTTTAATAGTGTCACAGATAGTATCTCTCTTTTCGTTAGTTGCTGTAATATCAAGAAAAACAAGTTCGTCCGCACCTTGCTGTTCATACATTTTAGCAATTTCAGTAGGGTCACCGACGTCCTTTAAATTTACAAAGTTTATTCCTTTAACAACTCGTCCGTCTGCCACATCAAGGCAAGGTATTATTCTTTTTGCGAGCATAAAGCCACAGCCTCCTCTAGCATTAGAGTACCTGAATAGATAGATTTACCGCAAATTGCACCATACCCACCAAGTGATAATAAGTCGCTTATATTATCTATATCACGAATTCCGCCACTTGCAATTATATTAATATCCACTGCTTTTATCAGCTCTTGTAACTGATTAAGGTTAGGTCCGCTAAGCATTCCGTCACGACTTATATCGGTAAAGATTATATATTTAGCACCAAGGCTTTCTAGTTTTTTTGCAAACTCAATATAGTTTATCTCTGTTTTTTTCGTCCAACCCTCGATACTTACTTTTTCATCTAAAGCATCTATTCCGATAGCTATTTTATCACCATATTTTTTTAGAGCCTCGCTTGTAAACTCTTCGTTATTTATAGCGGCAGAGCCTAGTATCACTCGTTTTACGCCTGCATTCAGATAAAATTCTATTGTTTCAAGTGAGCGAATTCCTCCGCCAACCTCTGCGTTTAACCCCGATTTTTTAATAGTTTCTATGATTAGATTTGCATTTTGCCCATTTGACGTTAAAGCACCGTCTAGGTCTACCATATGAAGCCAATTAGCTCCTGCATTTTTAAACGTTTTCGCTGTTTTAATAGCACTTTCAGCTACTTTATGGGTAGTATCAAATGCACCTTTATACAGCCGAACGCACTCACCATTTTTAATATCGATAGCCGGTAAAATAATCATTTTATTCTTTTCCTTTTTATAAATTTGAGAAGTTTTTCAATAATAAAAGTCCTGTTTTACTACTCTTTTCAGGGTGGAACTGCGCACCATAAACATTACCACAGCTAACCACAGCGGGTATTTTCTCGCCATATTCACAGTATGCGTTTATATATTTATCATTTGTTTTTGCTATATACGAATGAACAAAGTAAAAATAATCTCCGCTATTTATCCCATTTAAGAGCGGTGAGGGGTTTGAAACCACAACGTCATTCCAACCTATATGCGGTATTTTAAGATTACTTTCTTTTATTTTAACTACCTCTCCCTCTATAAGAGAAAGTCCGTCACACTCTTTTTGCTCAAAGCCTTTTGAAAATAAAATCTGCATTCCAAGACAGATGCCAAGAATTTTCTTAACCTTTGCCTGTTTTGAAAGAGCTTCTATTAAATTAAGGTCTATAAGCTTTTCCATTGCATCGGCAAAAGCGCCAACACCCGGAATTACTATCTTGTCGGCTTTTTCTATTACATTTATATCACTTGTAACTACTGCTTCTACGTCTATAAAATCAAATGCTTTTAACACACTCGAAAGATTTCCTGCACCATAATCTATTATAGCAATCAACTAAATTACCCCTTTGCTCGATAAAATTTGGTCACTATCATTTTTTTCAACCGCTATTTTAAGGCTATGCGCTAACGATTTAAAACATCCCTCTATAATATGATGTTTATTAACTCCGTACATTAATTTTAAATGAAGGGTAATACCGCTATTCATTGCAAACGCACGCATAAATTCAGGCAACATCTCACAATCAAAACTTCCAACACTACTATCAGGAAGTGGAACATCACACATTATAAACGGTCTACCACTAATATCGACAGCTGAAAATACAAGCACCTCGTCCATTGGTAAAATAAAACTGCCATATCTTGTAAGCCCTGTTTTATCTTCGCTAGCCTTTGCAAACGCTTTGCCTAGCACAATGCCAACGTCCTCAATTGTATGGTGAGAATCCACCTCTAAATCGCCTTTTACAAAAACATTTAAATCAAAACCACTATGCACTGCAAAAATTTCAAGCATATGGTCTAGAAAGCCTACACCAGTGCTGATATTATGAGTGCCATCACCATCTAAGTTTATTGATAGCCTTATCTGTGTTTCGTTAGTATTACGGTCAATTGTAGCTTTTCTCATCTTGCAATTCCCCTTTTTCTAAAGATAGCTTATATTCTTTTAAAGCCTCTAGTACTGCCTTATTCTCGGATTTATTTCCTGCTGTAATTCTCAAAAACCAATTGAAATTTCTTACTAAGATTTTCTTTTGTAATAAAAAATCGTATATTTCATCGGCATTATTATCCCGTAAAACAACAAAGTTTGTCGCTGTTTCAAGGACATCAAAACCTAGTGCTTTTATCTTACTAAAAAGCTCTTGTTTACTTTTTTTAATTGTATCGATACAAGTTTTTAAATAATCATTATCCTCAATTACGATGCTACCAAAAAGATTACTTATTGCATTTACGTTATACGGTGATTTAACTGCACGAAGTTTGCCTGTTATCTCTTCTTTTGATATTGCTATGCCAAGTCTTAAAGCTGCAAGCCCAAACGCTTTAGAGGCTGTTTTTAGAACAACTAAGTTATCAAACTCTTTAAAGCTCGGGATTATAGATTCGTTTCCAAAATCCATATATGCCTCATCAATAATAGCTAAGCCATCGGTCGCTTTTATAATTCTTGCAACATCTTCCCTTGAAATTTCTTGCCCTGTTGGATTACAAGGGTTAGAGAAGATCACAATACGTGGTTTTTTATTACTAATTATCTGAACTAGCATATCAATATCCGGCTTAAAATCCTTATCTTTTGGGATAGAAAGGCAAGATACCTCTGCTATATAGCTATAAAATTTATACATAGAAAAATCAGGTGACAACACAAGCACCATATCATCTTTTTCGCAAAAGCCATTTATTATAACTGAAATCAGCTCATCAGAGCCATTCCCGACTGTAATATATTTATCCTCGACACCTAAGAAATTACCAAAAGCTTTAGCGGTTTTTGCCGCCATCATATCGGGATATCGTGCAAAATTCACATCGTCTATTGCATTTTTAAGTAGTCTTTTCTTTTCTTTTGGAAGGTCTATAAAACTCTCATTTGCATCTAGTTTAATATAACCGTCATAGTCGGTTATCCCTCCGTTGTCATAGCTTTCTACTGTTAATAATTTTTTATTTATTATCATAATTTCCTGCCTTTTAGTCATCAAATCTTATTTTCACTGAATTAGCATGCGCTGTAAGCCCTTCGTGAATAGCAAACATCTCTATTTCTTTATGAGATTTTTCCAACAGTTCTTTTGAGTAGCTAATGTAACTCATCTTTTTATAAAAGTCGTCTACTGAAAGCGGTGATGAAAATCTTGCTGTTCCACTTGTTGGTAGTACGTGGTTTGGACCTGCGAAATAATCTCCTAAAGGCTCCGGTGAATATTCACCTAAAAATATTGAGCCTGCATTTTCAATTTGCGGGAGGATAGAAAAAGGGTCATTTACCATTACTTCTAAATGCTCCGGTGCTACTATATTTGCAATTTCAACACATCTATCAATATTTTCAGATACTATTATAGCACAAAAATCATTAATTGAACACTCTGCAATTTCTTTTCTTTTTAATTCTGCCAACTGCTTTTTTATTTCAATTTCAACTTTTTTAGAAAGAGTATCACTCGTTGTCAACAAAACAGCACTAGCTAGCTTATCGTGTTCTGCCTGGCTTAGCATATCCGCTGCAATAAACTTAGCATTTGCGGTATCGTCTGCTATTATTAATATCTCAGAGGGTCCTGCTATCATATCAATATTAACTTTACCAAACACCTGTTTTTTTGCGGTCGCTACATATATATTTCCAGGGCCTACTATCTTATCCACCATAGGAACTTCAGCTGTACCATAGGCTAGGGCGGCAATTGCCTGCGCTCCACCTATTGTAAAAATCCTGTCTACTCCTGCAATTTTAGCTGCTGCTATTACATCAGGATTTAAAAGTCCGTCTTTTTGCGGTGGGGTTACCATAATAACCTCGTAAACCCCTGCAACCTTAGCCGGAATAGTATTCATTAGCACTGATGACGGGTACGCCGCTGTGCCACCCGGAACGTAAATTCCTACTCTTTTAAGTGGTCTTAATATCTGCCCCAATTTAGAATTTCCCTCTAAATTCATTTCAAAGCCCACTCTTTTTTGATTTTGATGATACGCTTTAATATTTTCAGCCGCTTTTTTCATTACTTCTATTAAAGCCTTGTCACACTTAGCTGCTGCAACATCTATCTGCTCTTTTGAAAGCTCTAACTTTTCGGGCATTACACCGTCAAAACTTAAAGTATATTTACGAACTGCGTCATCTCTATTTTTTATAACATCAGAAATTATCGTTGCTACTGCACTTTCTACCTGCTCATTATTTTCAGTATTTCTACTATTTAAATATTGTATAAACTCGCTTTCGCTTTTTTTATCGTTAATTATTATTTTCATATTAGTTTACCTTTCCGTCTTGAATACTAAAAAGTAGGTTTGAAATCTGCTTTTTCATAAGTTTCATAGATGCCACATTTGCAATTAATCTAGCGGACACTTCGGCTACATCTTCGTATACCTCTAAGCCATTTTCATACAAGGTATTTCCTGTTTCAACGATATCTACAATGGCGTTTGACAGCTCTAAAATAGGCGCTAGCTCTACTGAGCCTTCGATTTTAATTATTTCAACATCAATGCCTTTTTTATCAAAAAAATCTTTGGTTACATTCGGGTATTTTGTGGCAATGATTTTCTTATCATACCCCTCATAAAAATTATCGCCTTTTTTTCCTGCAAGGGCAAATTTACATCTTCCAAAACCTAAATCCTTTATCTCGTAAAACGAGCTACCATTCTCTAAAATAGTATCTTTTCCAACTATCCCAAGGTCACAAACACCATGCTCTACATAGGTTATAACATCGCTTGCCTTTGCAAGTAACAGCTCATACTTACCGTCATTTGAAGTGAAAATAAGCTTTCTGCCCTTATCTTTTAAAGAGTCAATCGGAATACCGCTATTTTCTAAAAGCTCTAACGTTTTCTTTTCTAATCTGCCTTTAGTTACCGCTATTCTAAGGGGTTTATCTTTTATATTAACAACTGCTTTTCTATCTAAAATAGGCTCAATATTAATAGCAAAACCACAAGCCGGCACATCGTATCCAAATTTTCCTATAAGGCTATCATATCTACCACCGGACAAGATACTCTCACCTTTTCCGCTTATATATCCACTAAAGATAATGCCTGTATAATACTCGATTTTTTGTACTAGTCCTAAATCGAACACTACATATTTATCTAGTTTTTTCGCCTTTAAATTAGCGTATAGTTCTTTTAAATAGTTTATAACGGAGATAGTTTCAAAACTTGTATAGATACTAAGCGCTGTGTCTAATACTGTAATATCACCAAACAACTCCGGGAGTTTAATGAGCTTTGTCGCTTTTTCACCGTACTTTTCGAGTACATCTCTAACACCTGTAAAGTTTTTATTTTCTATCAGTGAGCGAACAATGCTTTCGTCCTCTGAAGATATATTACATTCTTTAACTAGTATATTAAAAAGTGAGGCAAAACCTATCTCTATTTTAAAATCATCGCCGATAGCTTTTGATAACGTTTCTATTGCAAGGGAGATAATATCAGTGTCTGCCGCTATACTACTTTGACCTATAAGCTCTGTGCCACACTGTGTTATCTGTGCTAACTTTCCTTTATGGATATTTGAGGCACGAAACACACTCTGATTATAATACAGCTTTAAAGGTAGCTTTTCTTTATTAAGCCTTGTAGCTACTACTCTCGCTATCGGCGTTGTGCTATCTGCTCTTAACGATATTGTAGAATTACTTGTATCTATCATTTTATATAAAGTATTAGTGTCAAAGGCTTTATTCTGTGAAAAAACATCTGCATACTCTAAATAAGGGGTTATAATCTCGCTATATCCCCTATCTTTGAAGTTTTTAATAATGCTCTCTATTAGTGTATTTTTCTCGATACATTTATCAAATATTAAATCTCTACTGCCTGCCGGTATATTCTTGATTTTCATAAAATTTATTCCCCTTTTTTACTTTTACTCATTCTATCTATTTTCTCTTTGACTTTTTACTACTTATTAACCTACTTTTAGCGACTTTTGGTTATTTGTTTTATTCGCTTTAACACGTTAAACTATTAATATGATATCACAAGAAAGCGTTTGCGTCAATAGTTTTTTAAAAAAATTTTTGTAAATGCCAATTGAGCCTTGATTTTGTTAATAATTTATGATAAGATTACAAGTGTTGTTTTTGACATTGTAAATTAAGAAACCAGAATAAGTTATTATATCAAAAATCATGCAATGATACAAGGGGGATTATATGAAAAGAGTTTTAGCTATAAATGATATTTCCTGTTTCGGGAAATGTTCACTTACGGTAGCTATACCAATAATCTCAGCCTTTGGAACAGAGGTTTGTCCTCTTCCAACTTCCCTTTTATCTGCACACACTGGCATTAGTGGATATTACAAATTCGATTTAACAGAGCAGATGAGCAAAATTTACGCTCACTTTAAAGAGCTAAATCTTAACTTTGATTGTGTTTACTCCGGGTACATTCCATCACTTAGTGGAATATCGGTAGTTAGCGATATTTTAAAAGACAACAAAGGCAAAGTTTTAGTAGTAGACCCTGTTATGGGGGACAATGGCGAGGCATATCAGACGCACACTTTTGACATTTGCGATAAAATCTGTTCACTACTAAATGGAGCTACTATAATCACCCCAAACATTACAGAGGCTGCCATTATTTTGCATAAACCGTATCCCACTAATATCACTTCCACGAGCTTTTTTAATTCTTGGCTAAAAGAGCTAGCAAATCTTTCTGAAATATCAATAATTACAGGCATTTTAATAGGTGACAATCTATATAACGTATGCTACGACAGACGTTCTGATGAATTTTTTGAATACCAAACACCTAAGATAAACGCTATGGTTTCAGGGACAGGAGATATTTTCACAAGTTGCTTTACCGCATGTTTTTTAAATGGGAAAAGCATTTATAATTCTCTTGAAATTTCCAGTTTATTTGTATATCAAAGTATACTTAAAACAGGAATTTTAAATAAAAATATTTTAGACGGAATTGCTTTTGAGCCAATTCTAAAAGGAGGAACTTTTATTGAAAAAGTTTAAGCCGTATATTATGGCAGCGATGTTTGCCGCTATAATATTCATCTTTACTTTCGCTACAAATCTCAGATTACCATTACCAAATGGAGGATATCTTCATTTTGGAGATTCGATGATTTACCTATCGGCACTTCTAATTCCTACCCCCTTTGCAATTGTTGCAGCCGCTATCGGTGCAGGGCTTGCCGACTTACTATCAGGTGCTGTAATCTGGATGCCGTTTACTCTAATAATAAAAGCATTAATGGCGTTTGCCTTTATAGGATGTTTTAATTCGAGCAAACTATTAACAGTGACTACCACCATTCGTGCTGTCATAGCCTCTGGCATAAACATTGTTTTATACTATTTTGCAGAAGCTATAATAATGAGCAATATAGCAGCTCCATTAGCAACGCTTTCATTTAATTTAATCCAAAGTGGCGGAAGTTTTGTAATATTTGTTCTTATCGCTTTAGCACTAGACAAAGTAAAATTCAAAGACACATTAAAAAGGATTAGTTAGCGTTTTAAATCTATACAACAATTATCTTTTTTTACGAAAAATATAGTATATTTTTCATATTTATTTTTTATGGAAAATATAGTATAATTTTAATATATTGTATATAAAATTGAAAGGATTGATATAAAAATGGCAAGAAAAATGAAAACTATGGATGGAAATAATGCCGCAGCTCACGTATCATATGCATTTACTGACGTTGCAGCCATCTATCCTATCACCCCTTCTTCTGTAATGGCAGAAGTTACAGACACATGGTCCGCAGCAGGACAAAAGAACCTTTTTGGTCAAACTGTTAAAGTAATGGAGATGCAATCAGAGGCTGGCGCTGCCGGTACTGTTCACGGCTCACTTGCAGCTGGCGCACTTACCACCACTTACACAGCATCACAAGGTTTACTTCTAATGATTCCTAATATGTACAAAATGGCAGGAGAGCTACTTCCAGCTGTAATTCACGTTTCAGCTAGAGCGTTAGCTAGTCATGCTCTTTCGATATTTGGTGACCATTCAGACGTTATGGCTTGTAGACAAACTGGTTTTGCAATGTTAGCATCATCAAATCCACAAGAAGTTATGGATTTAGGTGCAGTAGCTCATCTTAGTGCAATAAAAGGTAAAATTCCTTTCTTACACTTCTTTGATGGCTTTAGAACATCACACGAAATTCAAAAAGTTGCAGTTTGGGACTATGCAGATCTTGACGAAATGCTAGACAAAAAAGCTGTTAGCGAGTTTAGAGCTAACGCACTAAACCCAGAGCATCCTGTTCTTCGTGGTTCTGCTCAAAACCCTGATATCTTCTTCCAAGCTAGAGAGGCATGTAATACTTATTACAATGATTTACCAGCTGTTGTTGAAGAATATATGGACAAAGTAAATGACAAAATTGGTACTGATTATAAACTATTCAACTACTATGGCGCACCAGATGCTGAGCGTGTAATTATCGCTATGGGATCTATCTGTGATACCGCAGAAGAAACTATCGACTATTTACTAGCTCGTGGTGAAAAAGTTGGACTTATAAAAGTTAGACTTTACCGCCCATTTGTAATGGATAAATTTGCTTTATCTATTCCTAAAACATGTAAGAAAATTGCTGTTTTAGATCGTACTAAAGAGCCAGGTGCTCAAGGTGAGCCACTTTATCTTGACGTTGTTACTGCTCTTAGCGAAAAAGAAATTACAGGTATTCGTGTTGTTGGCGGTCGTTATGGCTTAGGCTCTAAAGACACAACTCCAGGCTGTGTAATCTCTGTTTTTGAAAATCTTAATGCAGATATTCCTAAAAACCACTTTACTGTTGGTATTACTGATGATGTTACAAATCTATCACTTCCAATCGGTGAAGATCCAATAACTGTTCCAGAGGGTACAATTTCTTGTAAATTCTGGGGACTTGGTGCAGATGGTACTGTTGGTGCAAACAAAAACTCAATCAAAATCATCGGTGACCACACTGATATGTTTTCACAAGCATACTTTGATTATGACTCCAAAAAAACAGGTGGTATCACTGTATCTCACCTTCGTTTTGGACACAAAGCTATTAAATCAACCTACCTTGTAAGTCAAGCTGATTTTGTTGCTTGTCATAACCCATCATACCTTGATAAATATGATATGGCTGGAGATATTAAAGACGGTGGCACATTCCTACTTAACTGTCAATGGACACCAGAAGAGCTTGAAAAGCATCTTCCAAATTCAGTAAAATCTACTTTAGCTAAAAATCACGTAAACTTCTATATTGTTGATGCTATCTCAAAAGCTCGTGAAATCGGACTTGGCAAGAGAACAAATACAATTCTTCAATCTGCTTTCTTCAAACTAGCAAACGTTATCCCTATGGATAAAGCTGTTCAGTTTATGAAAGAGGCTGCATACAAGAGTTTCTCCAAAAAAGGCGACAAGATAGTAGAGATGAACTATGCTGCTATTGATGCTGGTGTTAATGCTGTTACTAAAATTGAAGTACCTGCTGAGTGGGCAACTTTAGAATCAGTTTCCACACACGTACCAGCTACTGGTGAGAGAAAAGATTTAGTTGATTATGTAAACAACATTCAAATGCCAATAAACGCTCAAAAAGGTAACACTCTTAAAGTTTCAACCTTTATGAATCACGTTGATGGTACTTCACCTCAAGGTAGTGCTGCATTTGAAAAACGTGGTGTTGCAGTTGACGTTCCTACATGGATTCCTGAAAACTGTATCCAATGCGGTCAATGTTCACTAGTTTGTCCTCATGCTTGTATTCGTCCATATGCACTAGATGCAAACGAAGTAGCTAATGCTCCTGAAGGATTTAAAACTGCTGATATGAAAGGCCGTGGCCTTGAAGCTCTTAAATTTAGCATAGCAATATCCCCTCTTGATTGTATGGGCTGTAACCTATGTGCTAATGTATGTCCTTCAAAGGAAAAATCACTAGTTATGAAACCTATCGAAACACAACTAGATCAACAACCTTCATTTGACTATGCTGTTGCAAATATCACAGAAAAAGAAACAGGATTTGCTGTTGACACCGTTAAGGGTAGCCAATTCAAACAACCTCTACTTGAATTCTCTGGTGCTTGTGCTGGCTGTGTTGAAACTGCTTATGCAAAACTTGTAACACAGTTATTCGGTGATAGAATGTTTATCGCTAATGCTACTGGTTGTTCATCAATCTGGGCTGGTTCTTCACCATCAACTCCTTATACAGTTAATAAAAATGGAATGGGTCCTGCTTGGGCAAACTCACTATTTGAAGATAATGCTGAATTTGGTCTTGGTATGAATATCGCTGTTATGCAACGTAGAGAAAAACTTGCAAACGAACTTACTACTATTGCTAACTCTTCATGTGCATCAGCTGAACTAAAAGCTGCCGCTAACGAGTGGTTAGAAAATAAAGATGATGCTGATGGCTCTAAAGCTGCTGCTGCTAAAGTTATTGCTGAAATTGCAAAAACTTGTGACAACTGCGAGTGTAAAGATGCTGTTGCTTATGTAAAAGAATTTTCAGATATGCTTGTTAAAAAATCTATGTGGATATTCGGTGGTGACGGTTGGGCTTACGATATTGGTTTTGGCGGACTTGATCACGTAATCGCATCAGGTCAAGACGTTAATATATTTGTATTCGATACTGAAGTTTACTCAAACACAGGCGGACAAGCTTCTAAATCTTCACAAATCGGTCAAGTAGCTCAGTTTGCTGCATCAGGTAAAGCAATTGGCAAGAAAGATTTAGCTGCTATTGCAATGTCTTACGGATATGTTTATGTTGCACAAGTTGGTCTTGGTGCTAACTATCAACAAACAATCAAGGCTATCGCTGAGGCTGAGGCTTATAAAGGTCCATCACTTATCATCGGTTATGCTCCATGTGAGATGCACGGTGTTCGTGGCGGTATGAGTAATTCACAAGCTGAAATTAAATCTGCTGTTGCTGCTGGTTACTGGCATCTATTCAGATTTAATCCAGAATTAATAGCAGAGGGCAAAAACCCATTCATTATGGATTCAAAAGCTCCAACTGCTTCATACAAAGATTTCATCTTGAATGAAAACAGATACACAACTCTTACTCGTACATTCCCTGAAAGAGCAACAGAGTTATTTGAGCAAGCAGAAGCTGCTGCACAAAGAAAGTATGACCATTTAGATAAACTTACTAAATTAGTTTAATAGGTAATTTTAAATAGGAGGCAAGATAATATGTCTTGCCTCCTATTTTTCTACCTTGATTTTATAATACTGCAAACATCATAACTTAATATGAGCTTTTTGGCTTTACCTAGTAAAGATAAATTATAATAAGATTTTCTTAAAAGCCTTATTATTAGATTGTTTACAAAAGAAAAACGTCCTAAAAAAAGCAAAACGCACCGCAAGCGGTATTATTAGCTAGCATTATTATTTAATTTCATATTTTATTTTTTATTGCATACATTTATATTAAATAAGTTATAGTAATTTTTTATCATAGCTTTATATTAATTATAATCATTTCACTACACGTATTTTGATTAATAAAATTAGCTTTTTCTAAAAATACTAACCATAGCTTTATAT